>NZ_JAWUZH010000009.1:0-54981 GCF_036281795.1 Francisella sp. 19S2-4 | reverse complement strand
TTAAGGCTAAGTTTTTACTAAAAATAGCAAAAATATTCCTATTCATAGAAATTGAAAGATTTATTCAACAGTCTTTAATAGGTAATGCGATTGCAGGTACCAGCCCTGGAATAAGTGATGTTTGGCGTGTTGATGATATATATGCGTGGGATGAGAATGTTTCTTCATATCATGAAGGAGATATCGTTATCCATAACAATGGTATATTCTATGAAGCAAGAAGAGATACAGAAGGTGAAGAGCCTAAGAGAAACCCACTTGCCTTTGATCGCTGGAGAAGAATTGGAAACAGGTTCGAAGGAAACAACTCTAAGTTTTTCTTAGAATTGTGTGATGGCGTAGAGGCGCAGGTTTAATGTTTTGATTTAATAATAGCTCTATTTTCTTTCAAAAATTATCAAAGATATAAAATGATAAATTGACTACTAAAGTATATAATGTAATATTAGGATTTTTATAAATATAAGATTTATCTAGTTATGCGATTTGTAGATGAAGTAGTTGTTAAGCTTCAAGCAGGTAAGGGAGGCAACGGTTGTGTTAGCTTCCGTAGAGAAAAATATGTCCCAAGAGGTGGTCCAGATGGCGGAGATGGTGGTCATGGTGGAAGTATTTACCTTAAGGCAGATGAAAATGTAAATACATTAATTGACTATCGTTATAAAAGAGAATACTACGCAGAAAATGGTCGCCCAGGTGAAGGGCGTAATTGTTATGGTAAAGCAGGTGAAGATTTATATCTTATAGTGCCTGTTGGCACAAGTGTTTTTGATACTGAGACAAATAAAAAAATAGGCGAAGTACTTACACATAGCCAAGTTCTTAAAATAGTTGAAGGTGGTAAAAGGGGAATAGGGAATACTCACTTTAAGAGTAGTACAAACCAAGCCCCTAGAAAATTTACATTAGGAGAAGAGGGTGAATATAGAGAGGTTCGCCTAGAATTAAATCTATTGGCTGATATTGCTTTATTAGGATTACCAAATGCTGGTAAATCAACCTTGATTCGCTCTGTATCTCAAGCAACACCAAAAGTAGCAGATTATCCATTTACGACTATGTATCCACATCTTGGTGTAGTTAAAGTTGGTGTCGATAGTTTTGTGATGGCTGATATTCCGGGAGTTATTGAGGGAGCTGCTGAAGGTGCTGGTTTAGGATTAAGATTCCTGAAACATCTAACTCGTGCTAGATGTGTTTTGCACGTAGTAGATATTTGCCCATTTAACGAGTCAGATCCTGTTGAGAATTATTTTGCTGTTGAAAAAGAGCTTAAAAAATATAGTGAAGAGCTTTTTAATAAGCCAAGATTTTTGGTCATAAATAAAATAGATTTATTAGCTGATAAAGTTGATGAAAAATGCCAAGAATTTATAGAGAAAGTAGGCTATAAAGGTAAATATTATGTAATCTCAGCAGCTATGAGGGAAGGAACGCAAGACTTAGTAAAAAGACTAAATGAATTCTTACAAAAACAAGAGTAAATATAGATGAAAATAAGAAATCTAATATTCGGTTCACCAATTCCTACAACTAAGCAAAATGAGCAAAAAATTGGATTATTCTCAGGATTTGCAATCCTATCCTCAAATGCTCTATCATCAGTATCGTATGCAACAGGAGAAGTCTTTATAGTTTTAGCAATAGCTGGAGCTGCAGCGGTTTCTCAGTATGCAATTGGTGTTGGATTAATGGTGATTTTGCTAATATTATTAATGGGATTTTCTTATGCTCAAGTTATAAAAGCTCACCCAGAAGGTGGTGGATCATATTCAATAGTAAAAACACATTTTAATGAGAAATTACTCTTATTAACTGCAGCATCATTAATTATTGATTATATACTGACTGTAGCAGTGTCAGTATCTACAGCATCTGTGGCTATTAGCTCAGCTTTTCCAGCATTGGATGACTATACCGTTGAACTAGCTTTAGTTTTACTAGTACTTCTGATGGCTATAAATTTACGTGGAGTTAAGTCAACAGCTAAAATTTTTGCATGGCCGACATATATGTTTATCGCTTCAATACTTATAATGATAGTTGTTGGTGTTTATCAGTATGTGGATGGCTCTCTAGCGAAGTTTGAATATACTCAAAATTATGTCAATCATATGCATACTTCAATAGGAGTACTGACAATCACTCTTGTTTTAAGAGCTTTTTCTTCAGGAAGTGCAGCTCTTACAGGTATTGAGTCCTATGCTAATGGAGTCTCAGCATATAAAGCTCCGGTGATGTCAAAAGCAATATTTGGTATAGTCTTGATGACATTGCTATCTATAATAATGTTTGCAGGTGTTACATTTATTGCTACTAAGACAAAAATTTATCCAGGATTTTCAGAGAGTGTTTTATCTCAAGTAGCTCACCAAGTTTTAGGAAATGGTGTCTTATATTATTTCTTACAAGCATCTACTTGTTTGATCTTGCTTATGGCGGCAAATACTTGTTTTACAGGCTTCCCAACTTTAGCATCTATTATGAGTAAAGATCAATACTTGCCAGAACAGCTTCAACGTGTTGGCGATAGGTTTGCTTTTAGAAATGGTATTGTAATGCTGACAGTTCTATCAGCACTATTGGTAATTATCTTTGAAGCGCAGGTAAGTGAGCTAATTCCACTATATGCATTTGGTGTATTTATCGCGTTCACTTTTTGTCAAGCTGGATTAGTTAAGTTTTGGTATAGAAATAAGCGTCAATATAAAAGTTGGGGCTTTAGAGCTTTTATCAATGCCTTTGGATGTGTAGCAACATTTGTTGTGTTAATGACAATTGTTGAAAGTAAGTTTTTTGAAGGAGTTTGGATAGTTATAATTGCTATAGCTGTGATTATGCTTTGCTTATACTTGATTAAAAATCATTATACAAAAAGAGAGAATAGCTTAACATTGAGTGTTGATGAGGCTATTGTGACAGCTTGTGTACATGAGAATGCAAAACCAAAAATTGTCCTTTTGGTGTCTCGTATTCATCGTGGGACAATAGAAGCATTAAGATTAGCTAGGAATATATCAGATGATATAACACCGGTATTTGTCTCAGCAGATGATAATAAAATAGCTAAGATAAAAGCTCAATGGAAGAACTTAGCATTTAAAGAAAAGCTTTTGATAATGCGACCTGTTTATAATTCTTTTATAACACCAGTTCTACAAATTCTTCATAAAAATGATTTAAGAGATCCTGAGAGAGGTTATTCAGTGGTGGTTATTCCTGAAGTTGTCAATACTCGATGGTGGCATTTTTTACTTCATAATCAAAACTCTCGTATGGTTAAGTTAGCAATAGCAGCAATGGATAAAAAAGACAAAAAGACTGCTGCAAGAGTAGTTATATCTGTACCATATAAAGCAGAATAATACATGAAAGCCTTTTTTATAAATTATTGGGCAATATCTAGAGAATTTTGGAAAAGTAAGGCAGGTGTGATTGCCTTATTTTTGCTTGTTATTTGCGTAGCTTTTGAGTTTGCTAGTGTTGGTTTAAGTGTATATCTAAACCACTGGTATGTGGCTTTTTATAATGCTATTGAGCAGTATGATAAGCCAACCCTTATTCATGAGCTTATAGTTTTCTCACTTATTACTTCAGCGATGTTAGTAAATGGTTTTTTAGCTTATTTTTTTGGTCAGTATTTAATAATATTTATCCGTAGGCCATTAACAGAAAGTTATGTTAGTAAGTGGTTAAATTCTAAAGCGTATTTAAATTATTCTCGAAGCTATGATAACCCAGAAGAGCGTATAAGTTATGATATATTGCGTTTTATTTCTTTATCAAAAGCGCTTTTTTTGAAAAGTATCCACAGTATCTCAACATTTATTTCTTTTTCAGTTATTTTATGGGGGTTATCTGGAGTTATATCATTCTCATTATATGGGTATCAGTTTAACATATCAGGTTATCTGTTTCTTGTAGCGGCAACATTAGGTGTGGTTAATGTTATTTTTGTTTTTAGAGTAGGAAGACCTCTAAAGGCTTTATTGTACAATCAACAGAAATTCGAGGCTAATTTTAGGTATGGTCTTTCAGTAGTTAGAAATAATAAGACGGCAATATATGATAATCAGTCAGAGCAAAGAGAGTTTGTTACATCTAGAAAGCATTTAAATAGCATTGTCAAAAATTTTTACCAAGTGACTTTTAGAAAAGCGAAGATAGATATAGTAAGAAGCTTTTTCATTCAGATTTATTCTTTAGCAGGTATTATATTGGCGCTACCAAGATATTTTGCTAAAAGTATAAGTTTTGGACAAGTTATGCAGGTTAATTCAGCTTTCTATAATGTTATCTCACCAATACTTTTTTTGGTTTTTTGGTATGATGAGCTAGCTGAGTTAAGGACTAATGTCTCTAGGTTATCTGAGCTTAAGAAAACTATAAGTTGCTCTAAAGATAATTGTAGTACTAGAAAAATAGATCATTCACAGCAGAATCTTATGGTTTTAAAAAAGCTATCAGTAATTAATGATGATAAGGTTTTAATTAAGGATATTAGTCTTTCTATAAGTGCTAGAGATAGTGTATTTATGTATGGTAAAACAGGCATAGGTAAGACAAGTTTATTAAGAGTTATAAATGGTCATAGTGATAACTTTAAGGGTGAAATTATCTTTAATAAAACACCTAAAATACTCTTTTTATCACAAAAACCATATTTCCCTGAGGATGATTTTAAAAGAGCTATCTTCTATCCTTCATTTTCAAACATTCCATCTGATGAAAAGCTTAAAGAGATATTAGATTATCTTGGAGTTGCATATTTAGAAAAATTTATAGGAACTATACACGATTGGCGTAATGTACTTTCATCAGGAGAGCAGCAGAAATTACGTTTTTGTAAGATTTTTACGAGAGATTATGACTTGATACTTATAGATGAAGCTACATCAAATATAGATTCAAAAGCTGAGAAAAAAATGTATGAGTTATTGAAAGCAAATGAAGTAGCTTATATTTCTGTTAGTCACAATGAAAGGGTTAAAGAATATCATAATAAGGTTTTAGAGCTATTTAATGATTAATTAGTAAGTGAACAGCAATGCTAGCAAAATAGCCAATAGCTATAACCCATGTCCACTTTAAGTGCCCCATAAAAGTATATTTACCCTTAGATTTCCCCATTACCGCTACACCAGCAGCTGAACCAATAGCTAGAAGACTGCCTCCTACTCCAGCAGTAAGAGTTATGAGTAACCATTGTGCATGATTCATTACGGGGTTCATACTTAATACAGCAAACATAACCGGTATATTATCTACTATTGCAGAAAATATACCTATAATTGTATTTGCTTGAGTATGAGCTGAGAATATATTAGGTGCTATAGAGTGCATATCTGTATAGATATATTGTGAAGCAATACCTAAATAACCAAGTGCAGCAAGCCCTTGTACAGAAACTAAAATACCGTAGAAAAATAATAAGGTATCCCATTCGGCTTCTTTAACTTTGTCAAAAATATCAAAAGCATGAGGGGGCATTTTACGACCTTTAGGATTTCTATTTTCATAGGCGATTTTTAGACCATAGAAATAGTTATATATCATTACATAGCCAAAACCAGTCATCATACCTAAAGAAGGTGGCAGGTGAAGGATGTGTTCAAATAAAACTGCTGTAGCTATAGTTAGTATAAATAAAGCAATCACAGGGATAGCACCACGTTTTAGCTCAACCTTATCCTCAACTATTGATTGAGTTTCCATTTTTGGTAAAAAGAAACTCATAATAATTGCCGGAATTAAAAAGTTCACTAATGAAGGTATAAAGATATCAAAAAACTCGGTAAAACCAACAACGCCTTTTTGCCAAACCATAAGGGTCGTGATATCACCAAATGGTGAGAATGCACCACCAGCATTTGCTGCAACAACAACGTTCACACAAGCCATTGTTATAAATTTTTTATTATCTTTACCTATTGAAATAACAACTGTACTCATAACTAAAGCCGTAGTTAAGTTATCAGCAACGGCAGATAAAAAGAAAGCGATGATTCCTGTTAGCCAGAAAGTACCTAAAAATCCGAATCCTGCTCTAAGTAGAGAGCTTTTTAGTTTAGCAAAAACATTTCTATCCTCCATAAGGTTGATGTAAGCCATTGCAACTAATAAGAAAAGTAACAGCTCACCATACTCGGTCATAATATGGTTGAAGTTACTATGGACAATATTATCCGCACCAATTGATTCACCAACAATTGCAACCAAAACCCATATCACTCCAGCTGCTACAATTACAGGCTTTGACTTGTTGAGCTTTGTAAAGTCCTCGGTCATAACTAATAGGTAGGCTAAAACAAATACAACAATAGCAGCTATTGCTAAGGGATGGTTAGTTGCATTTACGCTAACAGCATTTAGTGTTGATTCATCTTTTGCAAAGGATAGTATGGGCAACATTATTATTGGTAAAGTAAGTATGAGTTTTTTGAGCATTATTTATTTAAAGAAATTATTTATGACGATTATTATAACATCCTGAGATTTTTAATTAATAAAAAATAAATTATTAGTTATAGCATGCTATATCAGCTAACAAATAGGATATATACTAAATTAGTAAAATATTTTAAATATTCTGATATAATACTCGGTTATTCAATAATAATATCAATATCGAGGTTCTTATGTGGAAGTATTCTCCATTAAAGACAGTTCTTATTTTAGGCCCTATGGTATTTGCCTTTGCATTAGCAATGGATGTCTATATGCCTGTTCTACCAGAGATGCGTACAGCTTTAGATACTACTCAGCAAATGGTGCAAGCTACATTATCATTATTTTTAGTGGTTACAGGGGTTGGCCAGCTTTTCTTAGGGCCATTATCTGATCAGTTAGGTAGATTTAAAGTCGTTTTATTATCTTCATTATTATTTGTCATTGGCTCAGTTTTATGTGCTTTATCAACTAGTATTGAATTTTTGATATTTTCAAGAGTTATTCAGGCATTAGGGTGTTGTGGACTATCTGTATGTGCTTTTGCTATTATTAGAGATGCTTTCTCAGGTAAAACAAGCTCAATGATATATAGTTTCATTAATGCAATAATTTCAGTTTCACCAATTATTGGGCCTCTTATAGGAGTAGAGTTAGCTACTCATTTTAAGTGGGAGTCAGCATTTATTTTCCTTACAGGGTTAGCGATAATATCTTTTTTAATAGTTATTATCTTTGTAAAAGAAAGCTTACCTGTAGAAAGACGTAAAAAAATGTCATGGGATGTATTTGCAAGATATTTATATGTTGCAAAGTCACTACAATTTTGGGCTTATTCTTTAACGGCTGTTTCTGGTATGGCATCATTTTTTATATTATTTTCAATGACTCCATATATTATTAACTATCTTGGTTATCCAATTTCAGAAATATATGTTGTTTTTGGATCTGCTGGAGTGGCCTTTCTTTTAGGATCTTTACTTTCTGGGGCGATAGTTAATAAACTTGGTGTATATAATACGGCATTATTTGGGGTTGGTTGCGTACTCTTAGCAGGGATATTGTCATTAGTTTTATATATGATTTATGGACTAACTCTTTGGGGATTCTTCGCACCATGTTTCTTTGCAACTTTTGGAGCTGCTTTTACTACAGGTACTGGGGCTAGTGGTAGTTTAGAGCCGTTCTTTGAGATAGCAGGGGTTGCTGCAGCATTGTTTGGTACAATGGAATTTGCGATTAGTGGTGTAATAGGTAGTGTAGCAATGCTTTTTCCTGCTACAAGTTCTCTTCCGATTGCTATAACAATGATCGTTATGTCAATAATATGTTTTGCTTTACTTTTTTTGATAAAAAACACATCAAAATAATTACTTGGTTTTGTTAAAAATTAATAGCTCTTATTAAAAATTATAGTTTATAGAATTGATTATCTTTGTTATTATGTAGTCTTCAGCTTGAGGAAAAGAACTTTATAAATTAACTCCTTATTGTGTTTGAAAACTCAGGCTGATAAATCAATTGTTTAATCTTTCAATAAATAGTTACTTCATAGATGTGGATGAAATATTTTTAGTGATAGTATTGTCCTTAAAGTTCATATACAGTTTGTTTTTTTGTTTTACCTAAAATTTAGACTTAGTGAGTGCTAATATGATTTTTGCTAGAGTAATAACTATTATCTCAATGAGTGTGCTTGAATGTCTTTTTTTAGCAGGTGGTGGATTAAAATAAAACAATTAATATTGTTAAAAATTGATATTGCTTGTTAAAAATTGTAATTTTTATATTTATTTCTATCTGTTAATCTTAAGTCTTCAGTTTGAGTGGAAATATTCATTAGATAGTTCCTCTATAGTGTTTAATAAGCTCAAGCTGAAATCGTTTAACAGTTAATCTTCTTAAAAAAACAAGGGGTAAAATCATGAGAAAAATAGCATTTGTAGTAGCAGCTACATTATTCACATCAACTGTGGCTTTAGCTACACCATTTACTTTGAATATTGATAATCAGTCTGAGACACAAGGGTTACAGCTTTATTCATCTACAGATCAAGGTAGCACTAAAAACCTTGCAAAAGGTAAGAATACTTTTAACCTTGATACTCAAAATCAATATCAGATTAGGATTCCAAATGTTCAGATAATAGGTTCATTAAAACAAGATCCAACATTTTTTACTATGCAGAATGTTCCTCAGAATCCTGAATATTATCAAGATATTGGTGTTAAAATTTCATCACCTGATGGCTCAATCAATGGATCATATAAAACGGTGACACCAAAGCAGGCAGGTGGGGTATGTACTATAGATACTCAAGGAGAAGGAATTACGTGTAGAATATCTCAGCTTGCGCCAAGTGAGCTTAACGTTACCTTAACAGGAGGTTCTGCTCCTGAGCCTGTAGCAGAATATACATATGATGCTGGTGTTTGGGATAGCTCTAACGTATATCAAGTTGACTATAGCACGACACCTGCTCTTTATCCTAGAGTTCTGTATTCAGTAGATGGAGGTAAGAATTATATGTCATATGTGGCATGTTGGTATGCTGATAGTTCAAATGTCCCAGGTAATGGAGATCCTTGGAGACAATACGATCCTACTAAAAATGTTTGCACGGTTTAATACAAAATAATCCTATCCCAAGATGGATTGGTTTAGCAACATCTATTTCATATTTTTAATTGCCAATAAAACTAATTCTATTTTTTTATAATAAGAGATTTGTTGAGTTTTCTATTTAAGATTTTTGATCATTAGAGCAAACTTCATATCCTCAGGTAAAACATTATCAAACTTAATTTTAGCTTGATAACCACTACCTTTTGCCTCTTCCATATGGTTGCCATCTTTATCTTGCATGTTATCTAGTATGATTTCACGGCTGCCTGAAGGTAGCATTAACTCAATACTATCACCTATTTTCATTTTATTACGGACATTTACATTAGCATAACCTGTATGTTCATCAAAATCTGTAATCTCTCCAACAAATTGTTGAGTTGAGCTACGAGAGTCAGAGTTTTCATATTTTTGATATTCATCATGAACATGGCGACGATAGAAGCCTTCTGTATATCCTCTGTGTGCAAGGCCTTCAAGCTTATCCATAAGCGTTATATCAAAAGGTTTGCCTGCTAGAGTGTCCTTAATAGCTTGATCATAGAGCTGTGCAGTTCTTGCTGCATAGAAGAAAGATTTTGTACGACCTTCAATTTTAAAACAATCAACCCCCATTTTTGTCATTGCTTCAACATGCTGTATTGCTCTTAGATCTTTTGAATTCATGATATAAGTACCATGCTCATCTTCAAACATAGGATTATATTGGCCAGGTTCTTTGTCATTCTCAATTAGTACAACTTTGTTAGAAGGCTGACCAATACCAAGAGTTGATTGTACTTGAGTAGGTTCAAAATCACCCCAATCGTTTTGTTTTGCATCAGCAACTTTATAGTTGTTTCTGCAAGCATTATTACATACTCCTTGATTAGGGTCTCTATGGCTATAATATCCAGAAAGTAGACATCTACCTGAGTAGGCCATGCAAAGTGAGCCATGGACAAAAGTTTCAATCTCCATATCTGGAACATTCTCTTTTATCTCTGCTACTTCACGTAGTGATAATTCTCTAGATAAAACAACTCGAGTGATACCAAATTTTTGCCAAAACCTTACAGTTTCATAGTTTACAGCATTAGCTTGGACTGATAGGTGTATCTCTTGATCTGGGAAGTTTTCTCTTATAAGCATTATCATGCCAGGGTCAGACATAATCATAGCATCTGGTTTTAATGCCATCACAGGAGCAATATCTTTTATATATGTCTTGATTTTTGCATTATGAGGAGCGATATTGTTAGCTAGCATTATTTTTTTGCCTTGAGCATGAGCTTCATTTATTGCTATTTCAAGAGTTTCTAGCTTTGAGAACTCATTGTTTCTAGCTCTTAGGCTATATCTTGGTTGACCAATATATACAGCATCAGCACCATATGCAAAAGCATATCGCATTGCTTTTAGCGTTCCAGCTGGAGATAATAATTCAGGTCTTTTCATTGTTTAATTTATCCTTTGATTTAGTATTTATCAATTTAGTTTTTAGACTGTGAATAATTTACTAAGGATTTTAACTTTTTATTGCTTATCTATAAAGATTTATTTTTTTAGAAAAGAGTAAGTAATGAAGCAAATGATGGGTAAAACTATAAAGAAAAAGTATGCTATTATAAGTCCATTGTAGCCATAGTGAGTTAAATGAGCTCCTATTCCAGTAAAAATAAATGCAGTTAAATTCTGTGTTAGCCCAATTGCAGATGCTGCAGTTCCTCTTCTAAGAGGATGACGATGAAGTGCTTCACTAACTAAGTTTGGCATAGCCATTCCTGCACCAATTGTGAAGATGAAAAAAGGAGTCATTAATAACCATCCTGATAGGCTAATATTTATAAAATCAGCAATTACTATAATAAAAAGAGATAAGATAAATAAGCCAGAAACCGTAGTAATTATTTTTCCAAAAGATGAATTTGATTTTAATAGTATTTTTGATAAGAAACCTCCTATTATAAACGCAACTGATATTGGAATGAAAAATAAACTAAATTCTTTTGTTGTATAGTGAAGCTTAGCTAAAAGAAAAGGAACTTCTGATAGGTAAATATATACTGACATATATACAAAAGAGCTTGCTAAAGTTAAAACAATAAATTTTCCATCAGAAAAAACATGTCTATATTGATTTAATACAGATAAGATAATGTTTTCTTGAGTTTTATTATCTTTTTTAGGAGTTTTGTTCTCAGGAAGTTTTAGCTGTATAGTTAATGTAAGCATTATTAGTGTAAGTATTGCTAAGAATATGAAAATACCATGCCAAGATGTATAAGATGTTATTATCCCACCAACAAGAGGAGCTAGTGCTGGCATTGAGCCAATTATTATAAAACCTGAATTTATGATATGTTTTGCTTTTTGTTCAAAGAATATAAATGCAAATAGCTGCCATAATGAAAGAGCACATGCAGCACTTAAACCTTGTAAAAGTCGAGCTAGCATAAATACGTAAACATCTGTTGAGAAAATAGCTATAACACTTGCTGCTATATATATGATCAGGCCAAATCCAAGTATTTTTTTTGGATTAATGTGGTCAGCTAATGCTCCATATGTTGGTATACCTATAGCAAGTCCTAGCATATACAAACTTATAGTCATGCCCATATAAGCTTTTGTTGTCATGAAGGCTGTTTGTAGATAAGGTATTGCAGGTAAGTAAATATTTACAGTCAATATGGATAGCAATGCTAATAGATATATTAGGATTTTTACTTGTTTTTGCATGTGAGAGTTACCAGTTTAAGCTTTTTTGTTATAGATTTGATATAAGGTATGAGAATCTTCGAGAACCCTGTAACTAATTATTTTTTCATTTTTTATCTCATATATTGAGATAATATAAGTCTCAAAAGTTTCTCCATTGTGAGAAAATACAACTTTTAGTTTTCCGTATTCATAAACTAGATTTGTTTTTTCGCTAGCTACTAAATCTATAGAGGTTTTACTAAATTGACTAACATCTTTTTTGATATTTTTAAAATGTTCGATAATAGCTTCTTTACCAAAATGAGAACCGCTCCAAGCACCATTAATACTATCTGAATGCCACTCAGCATTATTGTCTATTAGATCTAGGACAGCATTTAGCTCACCATTTTTTTGATGGTTTAAAAAATCTTTAATTATTTTAAGGTTAGTTTTAGTCATTTTAAATTCCATTTAAGTTTTATTTCAGGAGTAAGTTTAAATATTATATTTGTATACGTAAATTGAATAATTTTTATTGATGTGTTAACTTATAATTAACACTATAGAAATGGAAAGTTATTTTTTCATGTCATACACATTGCATCAGCTTAGGGTTTTTGCGTCTATTGTTGAGAATAAAAGTGTTAGAAAAGCAGCGGAAAGTATTTTCCTGACGCCTCCAGCAGTAACTAAACAGTTACAGAATCTAGAAGATATTATTGAGTTAGAGTTATTTGAAAGAAAAAATAATAGTCTTTGTTTAAGTCGAGAGGGTAAGTGCTTCTATGACCTTGTAAGGCCAATACTAGATAAAATTGATGAAATTAATAGATTGGAATTGCCCGTCATAAGAAATAAAAAATCAAAGATTAAAATAGGAATGTCTCCAATCTTTGAACAAAGTGTTTTTGATGGAATTAATAGATGTATAGATAGTGGGTTTTCATTTGAGTATGACTTAAAAGTCTATGAAAAGTCTCGGCTAATAGAGATGTTAGAGAATTATGATATAGATGTTATACTAGCTGTAATAAGCGAAGATGAAGTGCAAGATCTTAAGAATAATGGATTTTGTGTTAAGGCGTATCACAAGATTGATTTTGAAATGTATGCATCTAAAAAGCTTTTGAAACGTTATGGTGACTTAGATGCTGTGCTTAGAGAGGCGGCATTAATTTTAGAGAGTAAGCATCGAAATAAATTTGGTTTATCAAATATTATAAGCTTTGACTGCTGTCTAAGTGTTTATAATGCTATTATTCAAGGCGTTGGCTATGGCTTTTTGCCAACGTTTCCGTTACGACCTCATGAGAAAGAGGATCTTGTACGTATCGACAAAGGAGTATCTTTGAGTAGTATTTGCAGTTATTACGCGTATCGCACCAAAGAAGATGATAAGCTTAATATTGTTAAAGAACTTTTTCAGAATACTTAAAATATGGCTAATACAAAAGTAGTAAGGTTTTCTTTGCTGTGGTATTATGATATTATCTTTTGTCTAAAATAGTAGACGAAAACTACTTCTTAAATTTATAGGGTCAAATATGAATTTCGAGTTTGCTAGAGAGAATATGATTAAACAGCAAGTCCTTACAGAAGGACTTGCTTTGGATGGTGTTGCTAAGGTGATGGCAGATGTTCCTAGGGAGATCTTTTTCCCAAAAAATTTACAAGGATTAGCTTATTGCGACACGCCATTATTAATTGAGGATAGACAGTTAAGAAGTCCTATGCTTACAGCTAGGCTTATAGAAGCATTGGATATCAAGGCTAGTGATAGTGTTTTAAAACTTGGTCTGGAATGTGGGTATCCAGCAGCACTTTTAGCAAAGTTAGCTAAAAATGTTGAATTAATAGATTTTGATGAGCAGAAACTTAGCCAAGTTAGGCGTCAACTTGCTGATATTAGTATTTACAATATTGAGTTTAATAGTGCTGAATACCTGACTAACATTAAAAAGAATGCAAAAAAATATAATTGTATATATATATCAAATATTGTTGCTGAAGATGAAATTGATAGCTCTTTGCTTGAGCTTTTAGAAGTTGGTGGTAGGGTTGTTTTTGTCGTTCGTAATGATGTATGTGATAAAGTTTATATAATTAAAAAAACAGCTAATAAGAAGTATGAAAAAAGCTTTCTCTTTGATACATATAATAAGTAGCTAAATATTATGAAAAAGCTTGGTTTATATCTTGTAAGTTTTTTTAGTTTTTGTTTCGCTTTAGCTAGTGAAGATACTCCTGTACCTGCCTATAATAATGTAGGTAGACCATTAGGTACGGATATTGATTCAAATCCATATAGCGTTGAAAAGCAGTATGCAAAGGCCGATGAGATAAAAAAAGGTAACCAGTTTTACGACCTTAAAAAAGCTACTAAGGTGGCGATGGTTGGTCAAACTAAAGATAAATTCTATAGTTTAGTTGATATATATCAGCTGGCTGCTAAGCATAATGCTGAATATCAAGCTGCAAGGTCAACTTTTGCTGCAAATGTTGAGACAGTTCCGACTGCTTTAGGTGCGTTATTGCCTCAAATTGATTTCCAATATAACTTAAGAAGAGATTTGTATAATCAGTTTGGTGGACAAGTTGATGATACTTCTAATGTGATTAATTTCCAGGGATCACAGGTACTATTTGATTGGAGTAAGTGGAAGACTTATACTCAAGCGACATATTTACAGAAATCTTATGCAATGATTTATGCTAAAGCAGAGCAAACTTTAATTGTTGATACTGTACAGGCATATTTTGAGCTATTAAGAGCAGAGCAGGCTTTACAGTTTCAATTTGCAAACGAAGCTTGGAACAAAAAGTTATATTTAACTCAGAAGTATCAGTATAAATCAGGAATGGTTTCCTATGCTGACTTCAAAACTACTGATGCACAATATCGTCAAGCTATAGCAGATAGAGTTAATGCGCAAAGAAACTTAATCAATTCAAAAGCAGTAATGGCAAAGCTTATTGGTAAACGTATAAGTTCTATTTTATATATCTCGAAAGATACTGAATTTGGTAATCCAGTTCCTGATGATATTGATTATTGGTTAAATACATCCCAGAAATATAATCTTGATATTGCACAGAAAAAGTTTGAATATCAAGCAGCAACCGAAGGTGTTGGTATCGAATGGGGTAATTTCTTTCCTCAAGTTAACTTAACTGGAGGTATAAATATGCAAAGAAATAATCTTTCAGGAGCTCCTGCACAAGTTGATTTGATACCTACAAAGTATGATGTTGCTAGTATTGGTGGAGGGGTTAGTTGGAATCTTTTAAGAGGTGGTTCCGACTATGCTCAGCTTAAAAAAGCTAGCTATGATAATCAGGCTGCAGATTATGCATTATTGCAAACAAAGAGGGAAGTTTACGCAGGAACTGTTCAAGCATACCAGACAGTTGTTTTAGATGCTGTAAGGATAAAGGCATATAGAGAATCTGTATATTCAGGTATTGCATCTGTAAAAGCTATCTTAGAAGGTTATGAAGCAGGAACTCAGACAATTGTTGACTTACTTAACAGGCAGGCTGTTCTTGTCCAGGCACAGCTATCTTTTGCAGACTCAATATTTAATTATGTCGAAGACTATGTTTCTCTTAAGCAGTACCAAGGCGGTTTAACATATAAAGATGTTGTCTACATTAATGGTATATTAGGTAAGACTGATATAATATCTGAGATAGCAACGGAATAGGTTTAAGTTCGATGTCCAAAGTCTCGGTGTTTATTTTAGACTTTGAAAAATATCAAATAGGGCAAATTTTATCATGGTTAGCAGATAAAGTTGATCAAGAAAAACTTATAAATAAACAAAAAATATTTTCACAATTTATTAGATATTTTGTTTTATCAGAAATATTCTCTATAGAAAATCCTTTATTTGCAACAAACGGCGGCAAACCTTATTTGTGTAATAGTGATATTTATTTCAATATTAGTCATACAAACAACAAAGTAATAATGGCTATTACAAATCAGCAGGTAGGAATTGATGCTGAAGAAATATCTAAAAAAAGAAATGTCATAAAAATAGCACAAAGGTATTTTAAGGAAAGCGAGTTTTTAACTTTAGAAAAAAGTAGTAGTTTGTATAAAGATTTTTATACATTATGGACATTAAAGGAAGCAGAAGTTAAAAGAAGCTCTCTAGGGATCGCAAAAGGTTTAGACAAAGCAACATTTAAAATGACTAGTCATAATAATTGGATTAGTGAGAATTATGTAAATGATTTTATAACATTTTATTATGATAACTTGGTGGTATCAGTCTGTTCTAAGAATATTAAAAATCAAGGTTTTAGTTTATTTGAAATCGTAGACTTTGAGTTTAAAGAGATAAAAAAATAGAGGGAGGAGCTATGGCTTTACATGGTAAAAAGAATGTGATGGATGATTTTGACTTTTTTGAAGAGTCTTTGCCAAAAGTTAGAATACCTGTAGGATCGCAAGACCCATTACAAATATATCAAGAAATAAAAGATGAGCTAATGCTAGATGGCAACTCAAAGCAGAATTTAGCTACTTTTTGTCAAACTCAAGTGGATGACTTTTCTCATAAGCTTATGGATGATTGTCTTGATAAAAATATGATTGATAAGGATGAGTATCCGCAAACTGCAGAGATAGAGTCCAGATGTGTTAACATCTTAGCAAACTTGTGGAATTCTTCAGCAGAGAATACTATTGGTTGCTCAACCACGGGCTCATCTGAAGCAGCGATGCTTGGTGGTATGGCAATGAAGTGGCGTTGGCGTGATAAAATGAAAGCTCAAGGTAAAGATTATTCAAAACCAAATCTTGTTACAGGTCCTGTTCAGGTATGTTGGCATAAATTTGCAAAATATTGGGATATTGAGCTTAGAGAAATACCGATGTCTAAAGAAAGCTTAATAATGACTCCAGAGGCTGTTATACAAAGATGTGATGAAAATACAATAGGTGTAGTACCGACATTGGGAGTTACATTTACAGGGCAATATGAGCCAGTTGAAGAGGTTTGTAAAGCTTTAGATAAGTTTGAGCAGCAAACTGGCATTGATATTCCCGTACATGTAGATGGCGCTTCTGGAGGCTTTCTAGCGCCATTTATAGATCCAGAGCTAAAGTGGGACTTTAGATTACCTAGAGTTAAGTCAATTAATGCATCAGGACATAAGTTTGGTTTATCACCACTAGGGGTTGGTTGGGTTATTTGGGCAGATAAAAAATATTTGCCAGATGATTTAGTTTTTAATGTGAATTATCTAGGCGGGGATATGCCTACTTTTGCATTGAACTTCTCTCGACCTGGAGGACAAATTGTCGCGCAATATTATAATTTTGTTAGATTAGGTTTTGAAGGATATAGGAAAGTACATCAAGTTAGTTATGATGTTACAAAATATATAGCAGGCCAGTTAGATGATATGGGAATTTTTGAGATTATTCATAGCGGTCAAGGTGGTATTCCTGCAGTTAGCTGGTCTCTTAAATCTGGGAAGGATTATACTTTGTTTGATATTTCTGAGAAGATTCGAGCAAAAGGTTGGCAAATAGCTGCATACTCGATGCCTAAAGATAGACAGGACTTGGTTGTAATGAGAATTTTGGTCAGAAGAGGTTTTACTTTTGATTTGGCTCAGTTAATGATTAGAGATTTAAAAGCTGCAATTCAATCACTCGAAAATAAGGATGCTACTAATAATAGGTCTAGCTTTTCACACTAGATTTTATAAGTAAGAAAATTGATATTGTAAGGGAGTTACAATTGAATACTATGAATATGAGCTTTTTGGCTCGATTAGTCCACACTGTTGGGTTTGAGGTTTTTGGGGTTGTTATATTTACTCCTGTTGCTGTTTATATTTTAAATGAAAGTGTTTTTGATATTGGCCTTTTAGCTATAGTTATATCTTTGATCGCTATGGTATGGAATCTTATCTATAACTATATCTTTGATTTTATAGAGAATTGCTTTGGAGGTCATAGATCAAAAAGAAGATTATTTATGCGTATCATACATGCCGTTTCATTTGAACTTGGTTTGCTGGTAGTAACTTTACCTATGGTCGCATACTGGCTACATATGAGTTTATGGAAGGCCTTATTAACTGATATTGGCTTCGTTATTTTTTATCTTGTATATGCTTTTTTCTATAATTATATTTTCGATAAAATATATTTTGGAGTAGTAGTATCGAAGAAGAAGCAACGTGGTTAAATTTAATTAAATTAGTTATAACAGAGTTAGATAATGTTGTTATAATAATTTGTGTTTAATAACTAAATTAAAACTTTTTGGTGGGTTATGTGCGGAATAATTGGGGTTGCTGGGCCGAATCAGGTCAGTTATGCGTTGTTTTATGGTTTAAGTCTTTTACAACATAGAGGACAAGATGCCGCAGGTATCGCGACCATGGATGAAGGTCATTTTTTTATACGTAAAAATACAGGTTTAGTTAGTGATGTTTTTACTGATGAAAAGTTAGAGAAATCAAAAGGTAATATGGGTATCGGACACGTAAGATACCCTACTGCTGGTAGTCTTGGAGCTGCTGATAGTCAACCTTTCTATGTGAATAATCCTCATGGTATTGTTTTTGCACATAATGGTAATTTAACTAATGTACCTGAACTGGCAAAAATGCTCCATGATATTGAAAGACGTCACTTAAACACGAGCTCAGATTCTGAACTTTTACTTAACTTCTTTGCTTGTGGGATGAATAAATCTCGAGGTGGGCCAACGACTCAAGCTGTATATAAAGCTTGTGAATTTGTATTTAAGCATGCAAAAGGTGGTTATGCGTGTACAGCGATGATTTCTAATTTTGGTTTGATCGCTTTTAGAGATCCATATGGTATTCGACCATTAGTACTTGGTGTTAAAGAGTATGATAATGGTGAGAAAGCTTATATGGTTGCTAGTGAAAGTGTTTCTTTAGATATATCTGGATTTAAGGTGCTACGTGATGTGGAGCCTGGAGAAGTAATTATTATTACAGAAGATATGAAGGTTCACTCAAAAATATGTGCAAAAAAACCAATTTTAGCACCTTGTTTATTTGAATATGTATATTTTGCACGTCCAGATAGTATTATGAATGGAGTTAGTGTTTATCAAGCTAGGGTTGATGCAGGTAAGGCTCTAAGTAGAAGAATTATGGAAGTCTGGAAAGATAAAGATATCGATATTGTAATTCCTGTCCCTGAAACAGGTCGTGCATCAGCTCAAGAGATCGCAACGGCATTAGGTGTTGAGTATAGAGAAGGTTTTGTTAAAAACAGATATATTGGTAGAACATTTATAATGCCTGAAAATGTTGATAGAAAAAACTTTGTCAGAAGAAAGCTAAACCCAATTCCAGCAGAATTTAAAGATAAGAATGTTTTACTTGTTGATGATTCTATTGTACGTGGTACAACGTCTAAACGTATTATTGAAATGATTAGAGATTTAGGTGCAAAATCAGTATATTTAGCATCAGTATCGCCAGCGGTATGCTTCCCAAATGTCTATGGTATAGATATGCCAGTTAAATCAGACCTTATAGCTCATGGTAAGTCTTTGGAAGAGATACGTCAGTGGATAGGTGTTGATGGACTTATTTATTTGCCTTTATCAGATCTTAAGGAAATTGTTCAAGCACAAAATCCTGATATTACTGAGTTTGAAGATAGTGTTTTCTCCGGTAAATATATTACTGGCGATGTTGACGAAGCCTACTTAGATGCGTTAGAAAAACATAGAAAAGAGTTAAAAGAGTTAGAGAAAAAATATAAAGGGTATGATAATTAATGATTAAGATTTTTAAAGGATTAAGCGCATTATCTCCATTTAGAAGAGAAAAAGTTTTATTAGATGCTAAGAAAATATCTAGTAAAGTGGAGTCTATATCTGCTGAATATATTCATGTGGTTGAAAGCTCTCAAGATCTTAGTGATAAGCAGGTAGAGATTATAAACTCATTGCTTAATTATAATAAAGAATATGGCTCAGTTGAGCCAAAGGGACATACGTTTATTACAGCTCCAAGAGTTGGCACAATTTCACCATGGTCATCAAAAGCTACTGATATTATCAAAAATACTGGTATTGATGTAGTTAAAAGAGTCGAAAGAGCGGTTCTTTTTGGTATAGAGGGAAAGATATCTGAGGCTGAGTTAAAAGAGATAGAAGATCTTGTACATGATCGTATGGTTGAAGAGGTTTTTGCTTGTGAAAAAGATCTTCAGCGATTATTCGATGTTGCAGCTCCTAAAGAACTAGAGTTTGTCAATGTTTTAGAAAATGGTGTCCAAGCTATCAAAGATGCTGATAAAAAACTTGGCTTAGCTCTAAGTGAGCAAGAGATTGATTATTTAGCTGATGAGTATACAACGCTTGGTAGAAACCCTACAGATACTGAGCTATATATGTTTGCTCAAGCTAACTCTGAACATTGTAGACATAAGATTTTTAATGCCAAATGGACTATAGATGGTCAAGAGCAAGATGAATCATTGTTTAAAATGATTCGTAACACTACTGAGAAATCTCCAAAAGGCGTGCTTTCAGCATATAAAGATAATGCTGCTGTGATAGAAGGTGCAACGGCTCAGAGATTTTATTCAAATACTCAAACAGGTATCTATAGTTTTAATCAAGAAGAAGTTGATATCTTGATGAAAGTTGAAACTCATAACCATCCTACAGCGATTGCGCCGTTTAGTGGCTCAGCAACTGGTATTGGTGGTGAGATTCGTGATGAGGGTGCAACAGGTCTTGGAGCTAAGCCAAAAGCTGGTTTAACCGGTTTTACAGTATCAAACTTAAATATCCCAGGTTTTGAGCAAGCTTGGGAAATTAGTAAATATGGTAAGCCTTATCATATTGTAAACCCACTACAAATCATGTTAGAGGCGCCAATAGGTGGAGCACATTATTCAAATGAGTTTGGTCGACCTAACTTAAATGGTTATTTCCGTACTTATGAGCAAGAAGTTAATACATCTGTAGGTAAAGAGATGTTTGGTTATCACAAGCCAATTATGATTGCTGGTGGTATGGGTAATATCAAGAGAATGCATGTTGAGAAAGGTGATATCAATGTTGGTGCTAAGCTAATCTGTCTTGGTGGTCCTGCAATGCGTATTGGTCTTGGTGGTGGTGCTGCATCATCTGTTGTATCTTCTGATACTAACTCGGAGTTAGATTTCGCTTCTGTGCAGCGTGATAATGCTGAGATGGAGCGTCGTTGCCAAGAGGTAATAGATAGATGTTGGCAAATGGGCGAAAATAATCCAATTACATTTATCCATGATGTTGGTGCTGGTGGTATTTCAAACGCATTCCCAGAGCTTGTTAAAGATGGTAATGTTGGTGGTCATTTTGAGCTTAGAAAAGTAAATGTCGGTGAAGAAGGACTTTCTCCGTTAGAAATATGGTCAAATGAGTCACAAGAAAGATATGTATTATCAGTTGATCCGCAAAACTTAGAGCTTTTTGAACAACTTTGTAATAGAGAAAGATGTCCATTTGCTATAGTGGGTGAGGCAATCTCTGAGAAGCATATTACGTTAAATGATGAGTATTTCGATAATAAGCCTGTTGATTTACCAATGGGGTTATTATTTGGTAATACGCCACAAATGCATATTGATGTAAAAACTGTCAAAGTTGAGCAAGATGCTTTTGATACAAGTGCTATTAAACTTGATGGCGCTATTGAAAGAGTGCTAAAAGTACCAGCTGTAGCTTCTAAATCTTTCTTAATCACAATTGGTGATAGAAGTATTACGGGTATGGTTGCTCGTGATCAAATGGTTGGACCATGGCAAGTACCTGTGGCTGACTGTGCTGTGACAACTGCTACTGTAGATAGCCAAGCAGGTGAGGCTATGGCAATGGGTGAGAGAACTCCTGTTGCGGCTATTAATGCAGCTGCCTCTGGTAGATTAGCAATAGCTGAGACTGTGACAAATTTATTAGCTGCTGATATTGAGAAATTAAGTGATATTCGCTTATCTGCAAACTGGATGGTTGCTGCAAATCAAGGTGATGAAAACCAAAAGTTATACGAGACTGTAAAAGCTGTTGGTATGGAATTTGCACCAGAGTTAGGTATTGCAATCCCAGTTGGTAAAGATTCAATGTCGATGAAAACTAAATGGTCAGATAACGGTCAAGCTAAATCAGTAACATCGCCTTTATCATTGGTGATTTCTGGTTTCTCACCAGTTACTAATGCACGTAAGACTCTTACACCAGTTTTAGTTGATGATAATGATACGATTCTTTTACATATTGACCTATCAAATGGTGCTGGTAGACTTGGAGCTTCATGTTTAGCCCAAGCTTATAACCAAGTTGGTAATGTTGCGCCAGATGTTGAAGCAAGTAAGTTGAAAGTGTTATTTGAAAATATCACTAAACTAAAAGCTGAAAATAAAATCCTATCATATCATGATGTGTCTGATGGCGGTGTATTTGCCACTCTAGCAGAGATGTCATTTGCTGGGCGTAAAGGTTTAGATATTAAGCTACAAACCCAAGATGTGCTAGAGAAACTCTTTGCTGAAGAAGTTGGAGCTGTTATCCAAGTTAAAAATAGTGATGTGGCATTAGTTGAAGAGATGTTTAAAGATACTCAAATTCATCTGTGTGCAATAGCTAAGTTAAACTCTAGCGATGAGTTAAATATCTTTGCAAATGGCGAAAAAGTATACTCAAACACACGTGTAAATTTACAAAGATGGTGGGCGGAAACTTCTTATCAAATTCAATCAATTCGTGATAATAGTGAGTGTGCTAAGCAGGAATTTGATAGTATTTTAAATACTAATGATAAAGGTATCCATGTTGAGGCGACATTTGATCTTGAAGAGGATATTACAGCTAGGTTTGTCAATGTCGAAAAACCAAAAGTTGCAATTCTAAGAGAGCAAGGTGTCAACGGTCAAGTTGAGATGGCGGCAGCATTTACTACAGCTGGTTTTGAGGCTCATGATGTCCATATGTCAGATTTACATGCTGGGCGTGTGACTTTGGAGGATTTCAAAGTATTAGTAGCTTGTGGTGGTTTCTCGTATGGTGATGTTTTAGGTGCTGGCGGAGGCTGGGCGAAGAATATCCTATTTACCGAGAAGTTAAGAGATGAGTTTAGCAAATTCTTTGGTCGTGATGATACTCTAGCACTAGGTGTATGTAATGGTTGTCAAATGCTGGCACAGCTTAAATCACTAATCAAAGGAGCTGAAAATTGGCCGATATTTATCAAGAATAAATCAGAGCAATTTGAGGCGAGAACTTCTATGGTTGAGGTTCAAGAGTCTGACTCTATTTGGTTTGCTGATATGGCAGGCACAAAAGCACCAATTGCAGTAGCTCATGGTGAAGGTCGACCATTATTCGAAGATGATACTCAACAACAAGCTATGCTAGCAAGCTCGCAAGTAGCTCTTAAATATATTGATGGGCAAGGTCAAGCAACTGAGATGTATCCATATAATCCAAATGGTGCAGTAAACGGTCTAACAGCTGTCACAGCTCTAAATGGTCGTGTCCTTGCAATGATGCCGCATCCAGAGCGTGTCTATAGAGCGATTACAAACTCGCATATCCCAGCAGAGTATGATGAGTATTCTGTATGGATGAGAATGTTTAGAAATGCTAGGAAGTGGGTTGGGTAGGTGATGAAACTTTTTAGTCAGAGGTATAAGGAGGAGAACAACTTATATCCTGAAATTTATCAGTACTATGATGTACCTTCTGAAGTTAGGATATTGGTTAACAACTCAATAATATATTCATTATATTACCCTTTTATTAGATCATATGGTCCTGAAAATAAGGAAGTAAATGACCTTCTTAGTTATTTGATTGATATCTTTCTAGAAGAGAATCCAATATTTTTAAGAAAAGAATTAAGAGTTCAAAATATTGAATTTTTCGAAAGAATATTACGAGAAAGTGAACTTTCTTATTTTTTTGATGCATTTGAACTTCTAATTAAAGGCTTACATTTATTAAACAGTAATGGGACTTATTGTAGATTCAAGAATAAAGATCAAATAGATAACAAGATTATTTTTCTTAATAAAAAATTCCTTGAGTATGGTTTTGGCTATGAATTCAATCTCGATTGTGACAGTGTTATAAGAGTGGATAATAAATTAACACACCAAGAAATTGTTAAAGCTTCTTTACACCTACTTACTGATAAAAGATTTTCATCAGCGAATGATGAATATCTAAAAGCACATGATGCATATAAAAAAGGTAATTCTAAAGAAGTCTTCATTAATTGTAGTAGTTCTTTAGAGTCAGTAATGAAAATTATTATAAAACTTAATGATTGGGAGATGCCAAGAACCTCAACGTCAAGTTTGTTAATTGATACTTTAATCGAAAATAAATTCTTAAAACCATATTATTCGAATATACTCAATAATCTTAAAGAGGTTGTATCTATAACATCTAGAATTAGGAATAAAGAGGGTGGACATGGTGCAGGTACTGAGGAGCTTTGTAATGATATGTCTTTGATGACATATGTTATAAATATTACGGCATCAACGATACTCTTTCTGATGGAGCATCAAAAGGAGTTTGAGTTATCTAAATAGTTATTCCCCTTCACATGTGAAGGGGTGGGTTGTGAGAGCAACTCGGGGTAGTTAAAATGACAAAGTTACCATATAATCCAAAATTAAAACAACGAGCAAGAGAGCTTAGAAAAGCTGGAAACTTATCAGAAGTTTTATTTTGGAATATAGTGAAATCAAAAAAGTTTTTAGGTCTGAATTTTCATAGGCAAAAAATTATAGGTAATTATATTGTTGATTTTCCCTGTCCAGCTTATCGCTTAGTTATAGAAATTGATGGTTCTAGTCATAATGATAAAGAAGAGTACGATAGTATTAGAGATGAATACTTAAATGGCTTGGATTTAAAGGTAATTCATATATTAGATAAAGATATTAAAACTAATCTTAAAGGCGTGATGTTGTGGTTAGAAGAGCTTGTATTAAAACTACCCCGTCAGTCTGCGACTGCCACCCCTTCATAAATGAAGGGGAATTACTATAGCTAAAATTGAGTTTACTATTTAATCTATTCATTTATATTGTGGTAAAATACTAACAGAGTATTTTGAATCATAGGTTTTGAACTACTCGTTTTTACTGACGGTATTGATGTTAATCCTGAAGAGGGTCTTGTCGAAAATGTAACGGTAAATATTATCGATTTAATAACGACAGTCATTCCTATGAAGATGGGGATCTCTTAAAAGTTGAGAGATCCCTGTTGTCAAGCACGAGGATGACCGTGTTTCTTGATACAAGAACTCTCTTCACTAATAGCGAAGGGGAATTCTTATGATTAGAATCAAAAATGATAACTTATTAGTAGAGATTAGTGAGCTGGGAGCTGAAGTCAGAGCTGTCGTAAATATCGAGACAGATCATCAATATATGTGGTCAGGAGATGGCCGAGTGTGGGCTGGAGTGTCGCCAGTGCTATTTCCAGTCGTGGGCAAATCTCATGATAATAAAATCAAATATCAAGGTAAAGAATATCCTATGGGTAATCATGGTCTTGCACGTCACACTGTATTTGATATTGTCTTACATAGTGAAAATAGTGTCATCTTAGCTATGGAGACTACTAAAGATAATTATCCATTTAGGCTAAGGTTTGAGGTTACATATACTCTTGAGGTTAATAAACTTATCACTGAGTATAATATTATAAACCTAGATGATAGAATTGCATCATGTGGCTTTGGAGCTCATCCGGCATTTGCCTGTCCTTTTGATGATAAACATAAATTCAGTGATTATGAAATAACATTCTCAGAGCAGAAGTTAGATTTTCATACCATTACACCAGAGGCCTTTTATACGGGAGAAATTAAGCATTTCAAACTATCAAAAGTTGCGCTAGATAATCATACCTTTGATGATGATGCATTAGTATATAGTGGTTTTTCTGATAAGAAAGTTCGATTAGCTGAGAAAGATTCAAATCGCTATATTGAAGTGGCTTTTGATGGCTTTGAGTATCTTGGTATATGGTCAAAGCCAAAGGCTAATTCACCGTATGTATGTATCGAGCCATGGTGTGGCAGGAGTGATACATTAGGTATGGATCTTGATATTGAGTATCGTATAGGTAATGTCGATATAGAACCTCAGCAAAATTTTTTGAGATCGTATATAATAGAGTTTGGTTATTAATCTTTATTTATAGTATTAATATAAAATAATAAGATTTTTACTTGGTATGTTTGAAGTTATTTCAGTATACCAATAGTCAATATTTGCCATGAAGTGTGAAATAAAAACGCATAGTATTTTTTGATAAATTAGCTATAAAACAACAGAAAAAGGAGAAAATTGTGTTAGCTAACGCCTTAGGAGTTGGCGGTGATATTCTTGTAATAATCGCCTTCTTCCTACTACAAACACGTAGATTAAAATCTAGTGACTTAAGTTATTTAGTATTAAACATATTAGGATCTTTAGGAGTTCTATTTTCATTAATATATCATTGGAATTTACCAGCATTTGTTATAGAGGGAGCTTGGATCATTATTAGTGGCTATGGGGTATATAGCTATTTTAATGATAGAGTTAGAGCTTAAATCAGAAATTAACTGCTTTTATGAGTAATATTTTGAAGTGTATCAAGATAGATACCTGTTAATACAAAATTATTATAATTTGGATTTCTAACAGGTATAAGAGAGTAGGTAGCCATTTCTTTTTTAACAGTTCCTATATTTTTACAATCAATTTGATTAGTAATTATTTTTAGTTTCTTTTCTTTAAGAGGAGTGATTGTTTCAAATATGATATTTAAACAATTATTATACGTATGATTATTAATTGATATGCTAGGAATTTCTTTATGAACAATTAGTTTTTCTTTAACATCACCATATTTCTCAGGATGCTGGATACTTACTTCGCGATTAAGTTCTAATTTTTCAGGAAGTAAGATTGTACTAACTTTATAAAAATTATCTTTTATACTAACTGAGCCATTAGTAAAAAATGAGCCATCATTAAGTATATAGTGCATATTATATTTATTAATTACTTTACCTTTTGGATCAAGTATCTTAGTTGTATATAAACATTTAGTTTTATCTTTATTACAGTTTTCTATAGTAATATCTAAGAAGATTTCTTTTTTTGTTTTTAGATCAACTCTTTTATAGTGAAATGTTGTTCCAACATCTGTAGAGACATAGTTGGTACCTTTAAAAATAGGGCCATTATATGTTGAGCAACTGGTTAGTAAGAGAGTGGTTATTAGTAAAGCTAATAAAACTCTCATAATACCTCTCCTTTAGCAATAGATCAGTTTTTGATTATAGAAGAAAGAATGTTTGTGTAAACTACAGGAGCATTAGAGCCTCGAGTTTCTCTGAACTCTTCTTTAACTAAACCAATCCCTTTACAATATACTTCTTGGCTTTGTGTTTTGATAGTTTTGTCATTAATGTTGATGTTTGATTTAGCTTTAAGTTCAATACAATTTTTATAGTTTTTACCATTTACATTTATTTCTGGAATTTGTTTAGTAAATTCATAAGTGCCAGTAGATTGGCTATTTGCATTTGTACTACTACTTTTGCGAACTTTATTAAATTCAATATTCGCAGGGAGTAATAATGTTTCTTTTTCTAAATTTGGGTATTGTATATAAACAGCACCATCTTGTTTAATATCATAGGCATAACTTGATTCGGATCCATATGCTTTTTTATCAGAAGAATCTCTTATTTTGCTTACATACTTACATATGGTTTTGTCATCATTACAGCTTTTTATAGTAGTTTCTATTAAGAAATTATCTTTATCACTCGCATTTATTCTTTGGTAGTTATAAGTTGTACCAGCTTGAGTTGAAATATAGTCACTTCCTTTTAGCTCTAAGCTGTAACCAAGAGATATAGAGGCAATAGCTACCGTAGATATAAATATATATTTTTTCATATTATTTTGTTTCCTAATTTATCTAAGCTTGACTTTATCATATTTAAGATCAAATCTGTATTTATAACTAAATTAATTGATTAGTAATCTTTACTTGATAAGTTTATTTTATAATAAACATTTGGTTATAAATTAATGTTTGATCCTGATATTACAGATATGATAAATAGGTTGACAATATGGCTCTATTTGAGAAAATTAAAATTATATGTAATGTTGGTTTAGATAGTTTGTCAGGTTTTAGTCGTGTGCTAATGCTTTAGATGTTTTATATCTAATGGTATGTGGTGTGTGCTTACTTATGACTTATCAAATAGGGATAGAGTGATGATAAAAAGGTATGATGTAGCAGAAATTTCAAAAATATGGGCAGACGAGAATAAATATCGTAAGATGCTTGAAGTTGAATTAGCTATTTTAGAAGCTTTAGAGGATAAAATGGTTCCTAAAGGAACAGCTGCTGAGATCCGTTCTAAGGCAGAAATTAAACCTGAAAGAGTTGATGAGATCGAGAAAGTTACAAAACATGATATTATTGCATTTTGTACTTCAATAGCAGAGCAGTTTACTGCAGAAACTGGTAAGTTTTTCCATTTCGGCGTGACATCATCAGATATTATTGATTCAGCTCTAAGCTTACAGATTCGCGAGTCTTTAGCATTTGTTGCTAAAGACTTAGAAGCTTTATGTGATTCTCTACTAGTAAAAGCACAAGAGACAAAAGAAATTATTACTATGGGAAGAAGCCATGGTATGTTTGCAGAGCCTATGAGTTTTGGTCAGAAGTTTTTAGGAGCGTATGTTGAGTTTAAACGTAGGTTAAAAGATCTTAAAGAATTCCAAAAAGATGGTCTAACAGTACAGTTTTCTGGAGCTGTTGGTAATTATTGTATCTTAACTACAGAAGATGAGAAAAAAGCAGCAGATATTTTAGGGTTGCCTGTAGAGGAAGTTTCTACGCAGGTTATTCCTAGAGATAGAATTGCTAAATTAATTTCTATTCATGGTCTTATAGCTTCTGCTATTGAGAGATTGGCAGTTGAGATTAGACACTTACACAGAAGTGATGTTTTTGAAGTATATGAAGGTTTTTCTAAAGGTCAAAAAGGATCTTCAACTATGCCTCATAAGAAAAACCCAATTTCTACTGAGAATTTAACAGGTATGGCAAGAATGCTTAGATCACATGTGTCAATAGCATTAGAAAATTGTGTATTGTGGCATGAAAGAGATATCTCACATTCATCAGCAGAGCGTTTTTATCTTCCTGATAACTTTGGCATAATGGTTTATGCATTACGTAGGATGAAAAATACAATAGATAACCTTGTAGTTCAGAAAGATATCATAGAAGATAGAGTTAGAAGTACTAGTGCGTATTTATCAAGTTTCTACCTTCACTTCTTAGTAGCAAATACACCGTTTATGCGTGAAGATTGCTATAAAATTGTTCAGCAGGTAGCATTTGATCTAAAACCGGGAGAGTCTTTCTCTAAAAATCTACAAAAAGTTATGCAAGATGAACATAGCATTATACTTGATGTCCCTGAAATGGATTTTGAAGGTGTCAAAAAAACTTATCTAAAAGAGATAGATAATGTTTTTGAAAGAAGTACTAAATAATTAAGTATTACTATTTTTAATAGTCAAGATAAATCAAATCATAAAAATTAATGAAGATTGTATTAGTTTAAAGTTATTGTCTATCTAAATATGTAGGTGGTAAAATCCTTATATGTGAGTTTTCATTTGTTAAGTATATGGATCTCTTTTTTAGAAATTTAAACTTAAATAGTGAATGCAGGATATTTTCTGGTTCTAATGAGGTTTTTTCTTATAAGGATTTATTATCTAAGATAGTACAGTCAAGCGATTATTTCAAAAGTAATAATATTAAGAATATTATTTTTTGTGTTAAAAATAGTTATCGTTTTCTTTATTCTTGTTTGGGAGCTTTACACGCTGGAGTAAAGGTTACAATTTTTCATGCTGATTATCCGTATGAAACTATAGTATCAGTAGCATTAAGATTGCAAGCAGATTTGGTGATTTATGATTATTATAATGAAAAAACACTATTAGATAAGTTTGATATTAACTCTATCCTTCAGCTAACTGAAAAAATAGTATTAAGAGAGCATAGTTATTCAATTAAAGATGAGCTTGGTCAAGCAAGTAAAGAAGGTCAGATAGTATTGGGGTCTTCTGGAGCAACAGGTAAACCTAAGTTGATTAAGCATAACTTTACAAGTTTGATTAGCACAATAAAGTCATATACAGAAGTATTATCAATTACTTCACAAGATCGATGTATTATTGCTAGAGCAATGAGTCATATCTCTGGTTTGGGAGAGGTTTTATCATGTATTTCTGCAGGCTGCTCATTTATAGTGTTAGAAGATCTAGGTAGTTCAAATATTATTGAGAATATTATTAAGTATAAACCATCATATATATCTTTGTCTCCATCGGTTATTTATGATTTATTAACTAAAGCAGAGCAAGACATACAACTGAAAAATATATTTAATAAAACACGTAAAGTTCGTACAGGTGGAGGTTATGTTCCAGAGGATACTATAACTAAGTTTTATGAGTATTTTGCAATCAAGTTAGAGATCTTATATGGTGCCACAGAATGTAGTCCTATAATGTATAACTATCAAAAAAATGATAATAAAAGAGCAGCACTAGGTAAGCCTGTAGATGGAGTTGAAGTAAAGATATTAAGTAAACATGGATCTAAAGAAGTAGGATATGGAGATATAGGAGAGCTTTATATAAAGTCAAGATCTCTATTTAAAAGCTATATTTTAGATAATACGAGAGTTTGTGGTAATAATGATTGGTATTGTACGCAAGATTTAGTTAGAAAAGATAGCGAAGGTTATTATTGGTTTATTAGTAGAGCTAATGATTTAATACAAAAAAGTAATGAGAGTATTTTCCCAATTGAAATAGAAGAGGCAATGATTAGACATGACAAGATTATTTTATGCATTACGGTAGCAAAATCAGATCCTGTTTATAACTTTGTGCCTGTTGCTTGGTATAAAACCATAGATTGCGTACCCTTGAGTAAAAAAGAGATACTACAACATTTATCAAAATATATCAGAAAAATTATGATGCCTGAGATATTCCATCATTGTATTGAATTTCCTATGTTATCCAATGGTAAAGAGGATAGAAAAAAAATAGCTAAAATTAGTGAATCATTAAATTAAGAATGTATGTATTTAGTAAAGAAGAGTTTTTAGAAAAATTTAATCATTGTGTTTTTTTATGATGTTCTCTTGTATGCTCTTTATGATCATGTTGTTTTACTTTGTGGTGCTTGTGACTTGATGGGTCACTATGTGTTTGTACTGAGTGTTTGTTGTGACTAGGATCTCCGCCATGCTGTGTATGTGGATGAGACTTTTGATGATCTCTATGATCTAGATGATCCTTATTGTGTTTATGATCCTTATTATCGTATTTATCTTCCATTGTTTTTGATGTTGATACTTTAGTTTTTTGCATTTTTTCTGACATGAACCTAACCTCTAATTTGATTAACATCATATTCATGCTAACAAATAAAGATGCAATATGAAAGCATCTAGTAGATGACTCTTAACAAAAATTAAATTTTAAAAGTGGATTTTAGCCTAATATATAATATAATAAAGAAATGTAATTCATGATTATTACTGCCATGTTGTATAGACAAATAAAAACAGTCTTAAAAATACCAAGACATACGGTATATATTCTTATTATATATAGCATCTTGTTAGGATTTTTATCGCTTACTATACCAGTATCAGTACAGACTTTAGTAAACCTTGTAGGGGTTAGTCTATCTATACGACCTGTTATCTCTCTTATTACTATTTTATTTATACTTTTAACAGCAGCTTTTTTTGTTAGGATTTTTCAGCTAAAGTTGGTTGAAGATATTCAGCGTAAAGTTTTTGTTGAGACAGTCTTAAGAATTGTATCAGCTATTCATAAAGTTGATTTTGATAAGCTCAAAAGAATAAATATTAGAGAAAAAATTAATAGAACTTTTGAATTAAAATTTCTGCAAAAATCAGTAGCTGTAATTTTTATTATTTTGCTTGATATTTTCTTACAGACTTTATTCTGCGTGATTATTTTGGCATTTTATCATCCTTTATTTTTAGTTTTTGATATTTTGCTTGTTACATGTATTTTGCTTACTATATTTGTTCCATTAAGAGCAGGTTATGAAGCCGGTCTTAAAGAATCTAATTCTGTATATGATGTTGTCTACTGGTTCGAAGAAAAAACTGCTGAGTTTTTATCATTCCGTCAGTTGCCAGAAGAGGTATCTATAAAGAAAGTTGATACAAAGTTGTGTGACTATTTAGATAGTAGAAAGAAGTTTTTTAATGTTCTTTTTAGACAGCATGTTTATATAGGCTTAACTTATATATTTATTAATATCCTGCTTCTAGGTATTGGAAGTTATTTGATAATAAATGGTCAGCTTTCTATAGGCCAGTTAATTGCTGCAGAATTATTGGTAAATATAGTTTTATTAGGATTATTAAAATTTAGCCAATATTTATATGATTGTTATGGGTTTTTGGTAGCGACTAGAAAAATACTAGATCTTTTAGAAATATCAGATCGACAAGAAATTTCATCTGAACATAGAAGTGCTGAATTTACTGAAGGAGTAGATCTTTTAGAGATTAATTTAGGTAATGCTCAAGAATATTCATTTGATTTTAGTAAAAGTCATTTTAATAAGCTTTCCTTATCTACTGATGCAGCCCAAATGTTGTTAAGCTCTTTTTTTGGAGATACATTAGATAAAACCGTGAAAGTTAATGGTGTTTGTATTAGAAATTATAGAAAAGATCATATTAATGATAGTATCCATATTGCTAGTGGTATAGAAGTTGTTGCAGGTACAGTTCTAGATAACTTATGTGATGATTTTTCTCAAGAAAAATTAAAATATCTAAGTCAATTATTAGAGATGTTTGATATTCGCTTTTTAGAAGAAAAATTTGAGAAACGTATAGATTCTCAGACAATAAAATATAACGTTGTTTTTGATAGTGAAGTTGTACTTAAAATGAATATCATAAGAGCTATACTAAAAGCTCCTAAGCTTTTAGTATTAATTGACACATATGGGTTAGCTAGTAAAAATAGAGATTTTACAATTACGCGAATTTTAGGTGAGTTGGATATACCAACATTAATAATATCTATTGACTAAAGAGGATAACTATTTCAATGCAGCTAAAGTCTTACGCAATGTTAAAAAAGGATCCTAGTTTTAAAAAGATAATTTTTTTAGTTTTATTAAGTATTATTATTATAGGAATTGTTTTAGGAATGATTCCATGGCAACAGACAGTTGATGGTTATGGAGATGTTACTACTTTATCACCCTCTGAAAGACAGCAAAATATCTCAGCTCCTATTGGTGGAAGATTAGGTAAGTGGTATGTTTTTGAAGGAGATAGAGTTAAAAAAGGCGATCCAATAGTTGAGGTTTTAGACTTAGATCCTGAGGTTGTTTCGAGACTCGAGGATGAAAAAGCTGCAATAGAACTAGGTATAAAATCTGTAAAACTTGCAATAAAAAATGCTCAAAAGAATATTGAAAGACAAGGCTATCTAGTAACAAAAGGTGCTAGTACTCAAAGAATCTATGAGCAGGCGCAGATGGAGATGGTTAATTATACAAAAGATTTAGCTAAAGCAAATGTTGATTTAGCTAAGGTAAAAGTTCAGATTGCACGTCAACAAAGTCGTCTAGTAAGAGCTCCAACTGATGGTATTATTGTCGATCGTATTCATGGTCTTGGCGGAGTTATTGTAAAAAGTACAGATGTTTTAGCAACAATTGTACCAGATAGTAAATCACGAATAGTTGAGTTATGGTTAAACAGTATGGATATTCCATTAGTTAGTGTCGGAGATAAAGTGATGCTTCAATTTGAAGGTTGGCCAGCAATACAGTTTAGTGGTTGGCCTCAAGTTGCTATAGGAACTTTTGAAGGAGAGATTATATTTATTTCGCCACAGAATAATGCTCAAGGCCAGTTCAAAATTTTTGTAAAACAAAGTGGTAGTCGTGATTGGCCATCTCCAGATGTGCTTAGATTAGGTACCAAAGTTCATGGTTGGGTGTTGTTAAATAATGTTAGCTTAGGATATGAGCTATGGCGTAGATATAATGGTTTCCCAATAAACTTAAATAGTAAGGATCTGCATATAGGAGTTGATAAGAATAAGACTGTTAATAAGCCAGTAACTATTAAAGAACAAGTTAATAGTCAACCATCAAATATAAAATAACTTTAGTATGCCTTTCTTTATTTTTATGAGTGTCTTATAATTTTAGGGTATTTTTAGATAATTTATTTAGGTGTTTTAAATGGATAAGAAGTTAGTAGAGCATATTGCTAGGCTATCTAGTTTTGACTTAACTGATGCACAGCTAGAGCAATATACACAAGATCTTACAAATATTTGTAAGATTTTAGATACAGTCAAAGATTTTGATGCTCAAGGTGTAGAACCTATGGTTTCACCTATTAGTATGGATTTTAAATTTCGTGAAGATATTCCTCAAGATCAGGATAATAGAGCAAGTTTTGATAAGTTTGCCTGTGAAGTTGTTGATGATTATTTCATGGTTCCACAGGTTATTAAATAGGTTTAGTTATGTCATATATTAAAAAATTAAGAGCTCGTCTAGATAGTGGTGAGATAACATCAGTTGAGTTAGCTAAGCAATATATAGCTAAAATAAAAGATCAGGATAAGCAAATAAATTCGGTAATTACTCTGTGTGAAGAGCATGCTATAAAAGAAGCTAAAGAGGCCGATCGTATTATATCTGAAGGTGAGCAAGGATTATTAACAGGGATTCCTATTTTACATAAAGACCTTTTTTGTACTAAGGATATTAGGACTACAGCAGCATCAAAGATGTTAGATAATTTCATTGCTCCTTATGATTCTACGGTAACTAAAAATTGTAAAGATCAAGGCATGATAACTCTGGGTAAGCTTAATATGGATGAGTTTGCTATGGGCTCTACGAATGAACATAGTTATTATGGAGCGGTGAGTAATCCTTGGGATTTAGAGAGAGTGCCGGGTGGTTCATCAGGAGGTTCGGCTGCTGCAGTAGCTGCTGGGTTTGCACCTGTTAGTACTGGCTCAGATACAGGAGGCTCTGTTAGACAGCCTGCTAGTTTCTGTGGTCTGACAGCGATGAAGCCAACTTATGGTAGTACATCTAGGTTTGGAATGGTTTCTTTTGCATCATCTTTTGATCAGGCTGGGATATTTGGACACTATGCTGAAGATGTTGCAATTATGCTAGATACTATTGCTGGAGAGTGTGAGTTTGACTCAACTTGTGTTGGAGTAGAGGAGAATCTTTTTACTAAAGATTTAGAAAAAAATATTGCTGGGAAGGTAATAGGAGTAGATGAAAGTTTAATTAAAGATCTACCTGCACAAGTCCAAGAAGCAGTGCAAAAAACTTTAGAAAAATTTAAAGAGTTAGGAGCTGAAATTAAATCTGTAAAAGTACCTGATTTGAAAGAGGCTTTATCTACTTATTATATTATCACTCCGGCAGAGGCTGCAGCTAATTTAGCTAGATACGATGGTGTTAGATATGGTTATCGTAACCCTGAAGCTAAGAATTTAGATGAATTATACAGAAAATCACGTACAGATGGCTTTGGTGATGAGGTTAAACGTAGAATCATGATAGGTAACTATGTGTTAGCTTCTAGTCAATATGATTCATATTACAACAAAGCTCAGCAGTTACGTAGAATAATGACAGATCAAATTAATGAGATATTTACTGAAGTTGATGCTATATTTATGCCTGCATCACCAAGTGAAGCTTTCAAAAAAGGTGATAAGCTTGACCCTGTTTCAGCATATCTGTCAGATATTTATACAATTACGGCAAATATTTCAGGCTTGCCAGCTATATCGTTCCCAATTGGCTTTGCAAATGGTTTACCTGTAGGTGGGCAGCTTATGGCAAGAGCTTTTAATGATAATGTTTTAACGCAGATTGTAACGCAGTATCAAAAGCATACTAATGTAGAAGAATTTATTTTAGAGCAAGCGAGGATTTAATAGTGAATTGGGAAATGGTAATAGGACTAGAGGTTCATATTCAGTTAAGTACTAAATCTAAGCTGTTTTCAACCTCTGCGACAAAATATGGGCAACATCAAAATACACAGGCAGCATTTTTAGATTTAGGTTTGCCAGGAACTTTACCTGTAGTAAATAAAGAAGTTATCCGCAAAGCAACGATGTTTGGTTTAGCTGTTGATGCAAAGATTTCAAAGAATAGTTTTTTTGCACGTAAGAATTATTTTTATCCAGATTTACCAAAAGGATATCAGATAAGTCAGTCAACAAACCCTATAGTCCAAGAGGGTAGGCTAGATATTGAAACTTCAAAAGGGCAGAAAACTATTCGTATAGAGAGGGCTCATTTAGAAGAAGATGCAGGGAAATCTGTTCATGGATATGTGGCTGGAGAGACTGGCTTAGATTATAACCGTGCTGGGACCCCACTTTTAGAGATTGTGACATATCCAGATTTTAGATCAGCTGAAGAAGTTGTTGTGTATCTAAAAAAATTACACCAACTAGTTAAGCATCTTGGGATTTGTGATGGTAATATGCAAGAAGGCTCATTTAGATGTGATGTGAATCTATCTATTAGACCAGAAGGCCAAGCTGAGTTTGGTACACGAGCAGAATTAAAAAATATTAACTCATTCAGATTTATTGATAAAGCTATTGAATATGAATATGCTCGTCAAGTAGCTGTATTAGAATCAGGAGGAGAGGTTATTCAAGAAACTCGCCTTTATGATGCAGATGCTAATGAAACGCGTTCAATGCGTGCAAAAGAAGATGCTTTTGATTATAGATACTTCCCAGATCCTGATTTATTACCTTTAATTATTACAGATGAGTATATTGATAGTATAAAAAAACAAATGCCTTTAAGGCCAGAGGAACGTGAGGCAGTATACCGTCAACATTTAGCAGATCAAGAGGTGGAATTTTTGCTGTCAAATCTTGAGATTGCAGATTACTATGATAAGGTTGCATTAGTAATAGGATATAAACCAGCGTATAATTGGGTAACGGTTGATTTAATATCAACTTTAAATAGGGCTGAAAAAGAGTTCTCTGCAGAGGTTGTTCCAGCAGAAGTTTTATTAGATATTATTAGTAATGTACAGAAAGATGTTATTTCACAAGCTAATGGTAAGAAAGTAATAGCTAGTTATATCGAATCAGCTGAGTTGGTTGATGCTATTATTGATAAGTTAGGCTTAAAACAAGTTTCTGATGAGGGAGCTATACGTGAGCTAGTACAAAATATAATAATAGCTAACCCACAGCAAGCAGCAGATTTTAAGGCTGGTAAGACTAAATTGATGGGCTTCTTTGTTGGTCAAGCTATGAAAGCAAGTAAAGGCAAGGCTAATCCTAAGCAAGTTAACCAAATAGTTCAAGAAGAATTAAATAAATAGGAAAAACTATGAATACTAATAAATTTTACTATGATCTTATGAAGTTGAATGTTTTAAGTAGTAATTATGTTGATGATGCATATAAAGCTGCATGGGAAGGTAATGTTTACCCATTTTTTCATGATAGTAAATATGAGTTTCATTATGAAGTTGCAAAGTATTTTGACAGAGCTGATGAGAAAACTATAGATAAACTTTGTTCGGTGCTTGATGACTATATTGATGAAAAATCAGATTTTACCGATTTTGAGAAAAAAGTGGAAAAGATAGTTGGTAAAGGTAATGTCTTTTATGTTTTAAACTATATTTTTAAAGCAGGTCAGTATAAGAGACTTTTGGCAAATATTCAGTTGAACAAAATACATTTTAGTCAGCATTTCATTGATCGTTTTGAAGCTCATGGTTACTGGATATAATTTTAATATCTTTTTTTAATTTTATATATATACAGAAAGGTCAAGAGTAATTGTATTCATATGCTTTTTATTATATAGCTGTTGATATGAATATTCTAAACCCATTAGTACGTTATTGTCAAAGTAAGCTCGTTGTGAAGAAAGTAGTAGCTGTCTTTGTATTCCTATTGGAGATTTCCCAAAAGAAAGTGGAGATGCTGTTAAAGCCATGGGTATATCTTTGGCATTGTATGTTTGACCATAAGATGCGCCAAAGTTAGTGTTTCTGCCTCTTAGCACTAAAGAGTAGTTCAATGCGCTATACCATCCACCAGCTAAAACGTTCTGATTATTACCATCGAAGTTCTCTTTATTAGTAGTCGTTGCCCAACCAGCACCTATGTTTAAAAAGCCTGATGCTACAGCGTAGGTTAAGTTACCATTGATATTATAGCTACCTATTTTTCCACTAGGATCATTTTGATTTGCTAGAAATGTTTTAAAAGAACCATTACCAGCTCCTGCTACATTATAAACATAGCCAGTGTTAAAACCAGCTGCTAAATTATCAGTCCATTTATCTGCATAGAAAATAGCTGTTGAAAAGTTAGCTTGATTATCGTTAGATCCAAAAACAGCCACATTGGCATTTAGTATGCTATTCTTATAATTGATAGATACGTTAGTTGCTTTACCAGGAGCTAAAAAGCTTATCGTGCCGCCAGTCCAAGGACCACCTCCACCAAATGTCCCTACAGATAATTTATTTCTTCCAGCTGTTACAAAAAATGGCGAAGTATCTAAGTTACCAAAAATCACAAAAGCATTGCCAAGTCCAAAACCACCAGTCTCATCTGTATCAAAGTCAAATTGAGCGGTAACATAATGCCCAATGTTTGATAAAAAGAATAATTTTGCAGCAGTTAGGTAAATATTCTGTCCATCATGTGGTAGCGTGTAGGTTTTTGTCGTACTAGCATTAGATATTCCACTACTACCAAACCATGATTGGGCATCTGCCTCAAGTTTGCCACCAAAAAATATTCCATAATCATCAAATTTACCTCGTTGTCCGATTAATGTTGAAGCAAATAAGCTACTAGATATCATTCCTATTGGGATGCTGTTACTACCTGAATATGCTCCAAGGAAAGTTACTTCTCCTTGAGTGGTAATTGCTGGTGCATTTCCAACGTTTATTCCGCCACTGCTACTAAAGATTCCACCTATTGATTTTCCTCTTAAATTTATGATTGAATTATCTTCATTAATATTGTTAACAACTTCAGATGTTTCTCTTTTATTTGATAAGAATGAATTCAAACCGTTGTTATTAACTTTTGAACTATAAGTTGTAAAGCTAGATGACTCAGAAGAGTTTGTCTTTTGCTGTTGTAATACAAGTATTTGGTATTTCATGTTTTTTATTTTAGACTCTAAATCTTGTATGGCTTGTTGCTCATTTAGGTTTGAGCCAATTGTTGCTTGGTTCTTCTGCTCTGCGATAGCAATTCCTAAAGAAGAAATAAGAATAAATAGAGTGCGTATTAGTAATAATTTGATAGTTAGATTCATTTGCATTGTGCGTTAATTTAATGTTAAAAATAAATTATCAGCGAATGATATATTTAATGTAACTAATAATCAATATCATTTACAGAAGTATTACTGTATTTTTTGGTATTTGTGATGGGAATGAATAATATTCATGCCTATAGATACAAGTGATTGATACTAGCTTTTAGGGGGTAGTTTAAAATTGTTTGCTAAAAGGCTTTATTTGTCGCTAAGAGGAGAATATAAGAATTTTATTTAAATTTGTTAGAGGATTATTTTTTAAGGCAAGATTTACATCTGACATAAATATTAAGGTTATGATCTATTATTTCTGCACCTACAGATTCAACTATTTGCTTTTGTAGTTTTTCTATTTCTTCATTGTAAAATTCTTGTATTTCATTACATTCGATACATATCATATGGTCATGGTGATCACCTTGGTTTAGTTCATACATGACCTGATCACCATCTAATTTAAGGCGGCTTATTATGCCTGCCGATTCAAACTGTCCAAGAACTCTGTATACTGTTGCTATACCTGTACTACTACCCTGAGACTTAAGCTCAGAGAATACATCATCTGCACTAAAGTGTTTGTCTAGATTTTCTTCAAATAGCTTAAGTATTTCTAAGCGAGGCTGAGTGACTTTAAACCCAAATTTTTTTAGATCAAAATTTTTAGAACTCATTTTTTTACTTCTTATGACTGTTGCTATGCTAAATTCTTACACAATTGATGCTATTAATGCAAATAAATATTAGCATCTAATTATTGATTAATAGAAATTACAGGTGTTTTTACATGTGTTTTATTAAAAATAAATTAATAATGCGTGTGTTTTAGATTAATAAAAATTGTAATGGATCTTGAGCTTTAGGTATCTACTGTATAAATAGTCTTCTAACTTTGTACTTGATGACTAATTATGCTATTATTGGCACACTTAAATTATATTTATAATTTTGCTATGACTGCTAACATTTATGGACAGTTTGCTCCGATTTTGATATTTCTTATTATCGCTTTTGGGTTGGGCGCTACCTTTGCAATAGTTGGTAAGGTTTTATCTACTATTGTTGGTGCGAACAATCCTGGCAATGCAAAAGGAGAGACATTTGAATGTGGTTTCCCGACTTTTGGCGATGCTAGAGAAAAGTTAGATGTACGATTTTATCTGATTGCGGTGTTATTTTTGATTTTTGACTTGGAATTGGCGTTCATTATTCCCTGGGGGATAAATTTGAGAGCTAGTGCAGGAGTTCCAGCAATTTCAGATCATGCCTTTGTGGCGATGATTGTCTTTTTGGTGGTGCTGTTTCTAGGCTTGATATATGCTTGGAAGAAAGGAGCTTTGGAATGGGAATAGGTAACGAAAATAAAGGATTTATAACAGCAAGTGCTGATGCCCTTATAAACTGGGTTCGAACAGGATCTCTTTGGCCTGTTACGACAGGCTTAGCTTGTTGTGCTGTGGAGATGATGCATGCGGGAGCAGCAAGGTATGATCTGGATAGGTTTGGGATTGTGTTTAGACCATCTCCTAGGCAGTCTGATGTGCTTATTGTTGCAGGAACTTTATGTAATAAAATGGCTCCAGCATTAAGACAAGTTTATGATCAGATGCCGGATCCTAAATGGGTGATCTCTATGGGGTCATGTGCTAATGGTGGTGGATACTACCACTATTCTTATTCTGTTGTTAGAGGTTGTGACAGGATCGTTCCTGTTGATATATATGTTCCAGGTTGTCCTCCAACTGCTGAGGCTTTAGTTTATGGAATTATACAGCTGCAAAACAAAATTGTTAGAACAAATACTATAGCGAGGAAGTAATAGTGGGCGTTTCTTTACAAGGCCATTTTGATAATTTAAATAAGGTTTTGGATGGTCTAGGTGTCAAAAGCTATATTGCTTATAATGAAATAACGATTGTTGTGAAAGATCAAAGAGATATTCACTTGGTTCTTAAGAAGCTTAAAAAAGGATACTCTTTTGAACAGCTAACTGATGTAACAGCTGTTGACTATTTGACTTATGGACAATCGGATTGGCAGGTTGGAAAAGCTGTATCACAGCAGGGGTTTTCAAGAGCTCGCCAACAAGATTTTAAAACTTCTGATGTTGTAAATAGGTTTGAGATTATTTATCAGCTATTAAGTATGGCGAATAACGTTCGAGTTAGAGTTAAAAGCAAATTGAAAGATGCTCAAATTATTTTAATTGATTCTGTTAGTGATCTTTGGCCTTCGGCTAATTGGGCGGAAAGAGAAGTTTATGATATGTTTGGGATTTATTTTAATAATCACCCAGATTTAAGAAGGGTGTTAACAGATTATGGTTTTGTTGGCCATCCTTTAAGAAAAGACTTTCCTCAAACTGGATATGTCGAAATGCGTTATGATGAGAATCTTGAAAAAGTAGTGTATGAGCCTGTAGAGATTGATGATAGGGTTAATGCACCAAGAGTTATTCGTAATTAATAAAACTGTGGATTTATGAAATGGCAGAGTATAAGAACTATACGTTAAATTTTGGTCCAGTTCACCCAGCTGCACATGGTGTTCTTAGGCTTATTTTGGAACTTGATGGTGAAAATGTTGTTCGAGCTGATCCTCATGTGGGTCTACTGCATAGAGGTACAGAAAAGCTAGCTGAGTTTAAGCCATACAATCAAAGTATAGGCTATATGGATAGGTTGGATTATGTATCAATGATGTGTAATGAGCATGCCTATGTTATGGCTATAGAAAAACTACTTGAATTAGAGGTTCCGGAAAGAGGGCAGTATATTCGAGTGTTGTTTGCTGAGATGACAAGGATTCTTAATCATCTTTTGTGGGTTGCTGCATGTGGAATCGATTTAGGTGCAATGACTGTTTTCTTATATGCTTTTAGAGTTAGAGAAGATCTTTTTGATTGCTATGAGGCTGTATCTGGTGCACGTATGCATGCTGCATACTTTAGGCCAGGTGGTGTGGCAAGAGATTTGCCAACACAAATGCCTCAATATAAGCAAACTAGATTTACTAGTAAAAGAAAGACTAAAAAGATAAATGCCAATAGACAAGGTAGTATGTTGGACTTTTTAGATTCTTTTGTTGTTGATTTTGAGAAATCGCTTGATGAAATCGATACTCTTTTAACGGACAATAGACTTTGGAAGCAAAGAACAGTTGATATTGGAGTTGTTTCTGCTGAGAGAGCTAAGGAGCTTGGTTTTACGGGTCCTATGCTTAGAGGCAGTGGAGTTGCTTGGGATATTAGAAAGGCTCAGCCATATGAGGTTTATGATAAATTAGATTTTGATATACCTATAGGTGCAAATGGTGATTGCTATGACAGATATCTTGTTAGAATGGCAGAGATGCGTGAGTCAAATAAAATCATGAAACAGTGTGTTGATTGGTTGAGAGCCAATCCAGGTCCTGTTCTTTCAAGTGATCATAAGGTTGCTCCTCCACGAAGAAATGCAATGAAGAATAACATGGAAGAGCTTATTCATCATTTCAAGCTTTTTTCAGAAGGGTATTGTACACCTGAAGGTGAAGTTTATGTTGGGACTGAGCATCCTAAGGGTGAGTTTGGTGTATACATAAAATCTGATGGCGCGAATAAACCATATAGGTTGAAAATGAGAGCTCCAGGATTTGCAAATATTAGTGCAATGGACGAGTTGTTAGCAGGTCATATGTTAGCTGATACTCCAGCAATTATTTCAACAATAGATGTTGTGTTTGGTGATGTAGATAGGTAGAGGAAGAATGTCTTTAATAGAATTAATATCGCCACAAGCGAGAGAAGATATCGATAGAGTTTTAAGCAAGTTTCCAGCAGATCAAAGAAGATCTGCTATACTAGAAGGTTTGCATATTTTGCAAGATCAGAATGGTGGCTTTTTGACTGATGACTTGCAAACGGCTTTGGCAGAATACCTGCAAGTTAGTAAGGTTGATGTTTATGAAGTAGCTACATTTTACTGTATGTATGATCTTAAGCCTGTAGGTAGGCATAAGTTAAATCTTTGTACAAATGTTTCATGTATGCTAAATGGTGCGTATGATATTTTGAAGCATATCGAGAAAAAACTTGGTATTAAGCCTGGAGAGACTACAAAAGATGGTCGTATAACTCTAAAAGAAGTGGAGTGTCAAGGTGCATGCTGTGGTTCGCCTATGTTAGAGGTGGATAAAGTTTTTTATGAGAATTTGACTATAGAAAAAGTGAATCAGCTTATTGATTCTTTGGAGTAGTTGTAGATGGCTAATGAAGTTTGTTTTCGTACCCTACATTTAAAAGAGTCTTATAGTTTAGAGTCTTATTTATCTGTAGGTGGTTATTCTTATTGGAATAGGATATTGACTGAAAAAATACCTCCTGAGCAGATAATAGAAGAATTAAAAATATCTGGCCTTAGAGGTAGAGGGGGTGCTGGGTTTCCTACTGGGTTAAAGTGGAGCTTTATGCCGCGTAATACTCCTGGTCAAAAATATGTTGTTTGTAATTCAGATGAAGGTGAGCCAGGAACTTGTAAGGATAGAGAGATTCTTAGAAGAAATCCTCATCAACTTATCGAAGGTATGGCTATTGCCGGTTATGTGGTTGGGGCTACAGCTGGATATAACTATACAAGAGGTGAGTTTTATGAGCCAATAAGAAGATTTGAAGATGCTCTTATAGAAGCATATCAAGCAGGTATTTTAGGTTCTAATATTAAATCATCAGGAATTTCTTTTGATTTATATTCTGCAAGTGGTGCTGGCGCATATATATGTGGTGAGGAGACTGCTCTTTTAAACTCTTTAGAGGGTAAAAAAGGACGTCCGAGATTTAAGCCACCATTTCCTGCATTTGTGGGATTATATGGAAAGCCTACAAATATAAATAATACAGAAACATATGCTTCTGTGCCTGCGATATTGCAGCATGGAGGAGAGTGGTTTAAGAATTTAGGTACTGAAAAAAGTGGCGGTACAAAACTATTTTGTGTTTCTGGCCATGTTGAAAAACAAAGAGTTGTAGAAATTGGCTTAGGTATGCCTTTTAAAGAGCTTCTAGATATGTGTGGCGGTGTTCGTAATGGTCATAAGTTAAAAGCCGTAATCCCTGGAGGAAGTTCTTCTAAAATTCTAACTGGCGATGAGATGATGCAAGTTAATATGGATTATGAATCTATAGCTCAAGCAGGTTCAATGTTAGGTTCTGGAGCTGTTGTAGTCCTAGATGAGACAACTTGTATGGTAAGAACTTTAGCGAGATTGGCAGATTTCTATCATGAGGAGTCTTGTGGTCAGTGTACCCCTTGTAGAGAAGGTACTGGGTGGTTAGCTCGTACTTTACACAGAATTATTGCTGGAGAAGGTAGGCCTGAAGATATAGATACTCTTGTAAGAGTAGCAACTAATATTGAAGGTAATAGTATTTGTGGTTTAGGTGATGCAGCTGCATGGCCGGTACAAAGTTATATAAATAAATTCAGAGAAGAATTTGTTTATATGATTGAAAACCATGGTAAAAGTATAGTGGATCAATAGTTGATTGAGGTATTTCTGTGTCAGACAATAAAGAATCCAAGAAAATAAATATAGAGATTGATGGTAAAACTTATGAAGCTTTGCCTAATCAGTCGATTATAGAAGTTGCGGATGAGAATGGTATTTATATTCCAAGATTTTGCTATCATAAAAAATTATCTGTAGCGGCTAATTGTAGAATGTGCTTAGTCGATGTTGAAGGTGCTAGACGTGCATCTCCGGCTTGTGCTACTCCTATTATGGATGGAATGAAAGTTAAGACTCGTTCAGAGACCGCATTGAAGATGCAAAAAGATATGATGGAGTTCTTGCTAATAAATCATCCTTTAGATTGCCCGATATGTGATCAAGGTGGAGAGTGTGAGCTTCAGGATATTGCTATGGGTTATGGTAAGACAGCTTCTGATTATGTCGAGTCAAAAAGAGCAGTTGCAGATCCTGAATTAGGCTCGTTAGTAGCAACTGATATGACAAGATGTATCTTATGTACCCGTTGTGTTCGTTTTGGTGAAGAGATCGCTGGAGTTAAAGAATTAGGTGTAATGGGGAGGGGAGATCACTCTTCTATTAGTACTTATATATTAGGTGATATGGTTGACTCTGAAGTGTCAGGCAACGTTATTGACTTATGTCCAGTTGGAGCTCTTACATCAAAACCTTTTAGATTTAAGGCTAGGGCTTGGGAACTTAAACAGTTTCCTACAGTTTCATCAGGAGATGCTTTAGCTTCTGATATAAATGCACATGTTTATCAAAATAAATTAGTCAGAGTTGTTCCTAGAGAGAGCCAAATTACAGGGACATGGATAGCTGATAGAGATAGATTTGAGTATACAGGACTATATAGTCAAGAAAGAATTGATCAACCAATGATTAAGAAGTCAGGTAGCTGGGTGAATGTATCTTGGGAAGAAGCTCTTGATTTTGTTAAAGTTGCTATCGAGAAAACTAAAGAAAAAGATGGTGCTGAAGCTATCTCAGCTATTATGTCTGAATCTTCAACATCAGAAGAAATGTTTCTAATGAAAAAACTATTGGCTTCAGTAGGATCTAAAAATATTGATGCCCGTGTTAGACAGTTTGCGGATATTTCAGGAGTTAGCTCTGGTAAGGGTCTTAGCTGCTCTTTAGATGATATTAGAAATAGTGACTTTATATTAGTATTTGGTTCAAATATTAGAAAAGAATATCCTTTAGTTAATTTGGCAATTAAGGATGCTGTTAACAAAAATAGTGCTAGTGCAGTTGCTTGGAATGTGTGTGACTATAGTTTTAACTATGATATTAAACAGGTTAAATTAGCTGCTGATAATATACAATACATAGCTTTATCACTGCTTAAAGCAATTTTTGTGAGAGCAAATCTACCTTATGGTGACTTGGATGAGATCCTAAGAAAGGTTGATCCTGCTGCAGAAATACGAGATGCTGCTGATAAAATAATAGCTGCAGAGAATCCAAAAATAATAATTGGACAAGATATTGTCAATTCTGATGGTTTTGAAACAGTCTTTTGTGTATTAGATGTTTTAGAGAAAGTTACAAGTATTAAAGGCGGTGTGTTAGCTAGTGATGTTAATTCAGTTGCAGCAGATAGGATTCTTAGTTCATCCAAATCAAGCTTTAGTACATACAAGTGTCTGAATGGTCAAACAAAAACTAAACTTCTTTTAACAGCTCATACTGAACTAGTTAAAGATAGTTTATATGGCGAACAAAAGCTAAGAAAAGCTTTAGATAATATAGACATTGTTGTTAGTTTTTCACCATTTGCAGATAAGTTTACTAAAGATACTGCAGATATAATTATTCCAATATCGACTCATTATGAAACAAGTGGTAGCTTTGTGGATATGTTCGGCAATAAAAAAGAGTTTACACAAGTTGTTAAACCTTACGCTGAAAATAAAGAGTTGTGGAGAATTTTGAGAGTTCTTGGTAATCTTTTAGGCTTGGAAGGTTTTGAATATAACTCTATATCAGAAGTGTCCGATGATACTTATGCTAACCGAGCTAGAGTGTCTATAAATCATGTTACTCAAATATTAAATGCTAATCTTGACTATCAAAAGAATATAGCATTTTTAGCATCAAATCCTGTTTACGGATCTAGTAGTTTACTTAGAAGGGCTGAACCTTTACAACAAACAAAAGATGCTAAAAGGTTTACAGGCGTAAGAATATCTCAGGAACTAGCTGATGAGATAGGCCTAAATGCGGAGTCAGGAACTGTTAAGATTTATGATATAGATAATGAGATAAGTCCTGAAGTTACTGTTGACTCTAGTTTGCAGGCTAAAAATATTATGATTCCAAGAAGTCTCTTTAAGGACTTTATGTTGGGAGATAGTGTCAATATTAAGCTGGTAGAAGGGGAGAAGTAATATGATAGAATATATTTTATGGACAGTGCTATATTCATTGTTAATAATAATTCCTCTAATATTGGTTGTTGCTTACTATACATATGCTGAAAGAAAAGTAATTGGTTATATGCAAGATAGACTTGGGCCAAATAGAGTAGGTTCATTTGGTTTATTACAGCCAATCTTTGATGCTTTAAAGCTTTTCTTAAAAGAAATAATTATTCCGAATAACTCAAATAAGTATTTATTCTTTATTGCACCGATCTTGGCTTTTGCTCCAGCATATGCAGCATGGGCAGTTATTCCTTTTTCAAGAGGAGTGGTATTATCAGACATGAACTTGGGCTTGCTATATATATTTGCAATGACATCATTTTCAATATATGGAGTTCTTATAGCTGGTTGGGCATCAAATAATAAATATTCATTATTTGGAGCTTTGAGAGCAGGTGCGCAAGTTATATCATACGAGTTGGCTATGAGCTTCTCTATAGTAGGTGTTGTTATTGCGGCAGGTTCTATGGGCATTACAGGGATTATAGATGCTCAATCTGGTGGAATATGGCATTGGTATTTTATTCCATTGTTTCCGTTGTTTATTGTATATTTCATCAGCGGTATTGGTGAGACAAATAGAGCGCCCTTTGATGTTGTTGAAGGAGAATCAGAAATCGTTGCTGGGATTCATATAGAATATACAGGGGCTAGATTTGCTTTATTTTTCTTAGCTGAGTATGCAAATATGGTTTTGATCAGTATATTAACAGCGATTATGTTTTTAGGTGGTTGGAACTCACCTTTCCAAGCTACTCCATTAGAGCATATATTCAGTTTTGTACCTGGCGTTATTTGGTTATTTGGTAAAACTGGTATCTTTATGTTTATGTTCTTATGGGTAAGAGCTACATTACCTAGATATAGATATGACCAGATTATGCGTTTAGGATGGAAGATATTTATACCTTTAACATTTGTATGGGTAGTAGTTGTTGCTTGTATGGTTAGATTTGGCTTAGGGCCTTGGTGGTAAAGGATAGTGATATGAGAAATATAACAAGTTTTTTAAAAACCTTTTTACTGTGGGAGATTTTAAAAGGTCTTAAGGTAACAGGTAAACACTTTTTTACACGTAAGGTTACTGTTCAATATCCAGATGAAAAGACCCCTATATCTAATAGATTTAGAGGGTTGCATGCTCTTAGACGTTATGAAAATGGTGAAGAGAGATGTATTGCATGTAAACTGTGTGAAGTTGTTTGTCCTGCTTTAGCTATTACTATTAATTCAACAGAAAGAGAAGATGGATCACGTAGAACATCAAGTTATGAGATAGATTTATTTAAGTGTATCTTCTGTGGCTATTGTGAAGAATCTTGCCCAGTTGACTCAATTGTAGAGACAAATATTCTTGAGTATCACTTTGAAGAGCGTGGTGAGAATATTATGACAAAAGCTAAACTTCTTGCTATTGGCGATAAATATGAGTCACAAATAGCTGCTGACAGACTACAAGATAAGGATTTTAGGTAAAAATATGGTTGTGACAGATATTTTATTTTATATTTTTGCATCATTGGCTATTATTTCTGCTTTAGTGCTAGTATTGGGGAATAATCCAGTTAATTCTGCGATAGCGATGATCTTTACATTCGTATTTACAGCAGCGGTATGGATTATTTTACAGCAAGTATATTTAGCATTATTACTTATAGTTGTCTATGTTGGTGCAGTACTAGTAATGTTCTTGTTTGTCGTGTTTATGCTAGACTTACACGTTGAGAAAGAGGGTAGAGTCGGTAGATTCTTCTATGCTCTTGCTGCTGTAATTGTTTGTGCTATATTTGCGACAATTATTAGTTATGCGGTAACGCATGTTTTCGTGGGAGCAAGTATGCAAGGTGGAGTTGGTGGCTTAAAGTTAATAGGTTCAACGATGTTTAATGATAATAATCTATATGTGTTTGAGCTTATAGACTTTATATTATTAGCGGCAATGACTGCAGCAGTTACGCTAACTTTAAGATCGAAGCGTAAAGATAATAAAGCAGTTAACCCAGCTAAACAGGTTAAAGTTAGAGCGAAAGATCGTCTAACTATGGTAAAAATACCAAGTAATAAAGAGGTTGCGAAAGATGGGCAGTAGTATCTCAGTTTCAGTTACAAATGGATTAATTTTTAGTACAATTTTATTTGTTGTTAGTGTTGCGGGCATTATTATAAATAGAAGAAATATTCTTATACTTTTAATGTCTATAGAATTGATGCTTTTAGCAGTTAATACTAATTTTTTGATATTTGCTAATATGCACCATCAAGCGATGGGTGGGGTTTTTGTATTCTTTATAATGGCTGTAGCAGCTGCTGAAACAGCGATAGGTCTAGCTATTGTTGTTGCAATATCGAGAAAACGCAAAACTATTGATTTAAGTAAACTTAATACACTAAGAGGTTAATAAGCTATGGTAATAAGTAATCAACTAGCAGCTGTATTAATCGCAGTTATAGTTTTAGCACCATTGCTAGGAGCAATAATTGCTGGCTTTGGTGGTAAGTCTATAAAAAATGCAGGAGTTAATTTTTTCACAATTACTCTATGCGGACTTTCTTTTGTTCTTAGTGTGATTTTGGCATGTGGCGTATTTGGTAGCTCAGAAGTCTATAGTGTTAGCTATTATCAGTGGGCACCAATTTCAAAACTATTTACTTTTGATGTTAGCTTTACTGTAAATAAAATTACAGTATACATGATGCTGATTGTAACTTTTGTATCAACACTAGTACATATTTATTCTATTGGCTATATGAAAGGCGAAGATGGGTATGCAAGATTTTTCTCTTATATATCTGGCTTTACTTTTGCTATGTTGTGTTTAGTTATGGGTAATAACTTCTTACTTCTATTCTTCGGTTGGGAGGGAGTTGGTTTATTCTCATACTTACTAATCGGTTTTTATTTTAATAGAGAGAATGCTAATGTAGCGAGCTTAAGAGCATTCATCGTAAATAGAATAGGTGACTTAGGGTTTTTATTGGGTATTGGAGCTGTAATTTTATACACGGGATCTGTTGACTATACTACAGTTTTTGCAGCATTACCAAATATTGATAATACTCAAGTAGTAAACTTCTTGGGTATGAGCTTTAGTCCTGTTACTCTAATGTGCGTACTTTTATTTATTGGAGCAATGGGTAAATCTGCACAGTTTCCATTACACTCTTGGTTAGAAGGATCGATGGAAGGTCCTACACCAATTTCAGCATTAATACATGCTGCAACAATGGTGACGGCTGGTGTATTTATGGTAGCAAGACTTTCACCAATGTTTGTGCTTTCTGAAGCAGCGTTAAGCTTTGTACTAATTATTGGAGCTATTACGTGTTTATTCATGGGTCTGATTGCCATTGTACAGACAGATATTAAAAGAGTTATTGCATATTGTACATTATCGCAACTTGGTTATATGATGGTGGCACAAGGTGCAGGAGCATTTTCTATAGGTATGTTCCATCTAATGACTCACGCAATGTTTAAAGCATTACTATTCTTAGCTGCAGGATCTGTTATTATTGCAATGCATCATGAGCAAGATATTCGTAGAATGGGTGGTTTGAGAAAATATATGCCAGTTACATATTTGTGTATGTTTATTGGTGCATGGGCTCTTGCAGCACTACCTCCGTTCTCTGGATTTTTCTCTAAGGATCTAATTATTGAGGCTGCTCAAACAACGACGGTATTCGGTCATCAGTTTGCATACTATATGGTATTGGCATGTGCTTTTGTAACTTCTTTTTATATATTTAGAATGTTCTTTTTGGTTTTCCATGGTAAAGAAAGAATGTCTGATGAAGAGAGATCTCATATTAAAGAATCTTCTTTGAGCATTTTAATACCTTTAATACTATTGGCTATACCTTCTGCGTTTATTGGAGAGTATTTCTTTACAAGTGTATTATCACAGACTCATGGCCTATTTGGAGATACAATAAGCTCATATACTCAAGCTGGATTACATGGAATGTCTGTGACAGCAGATTTAGCTAACGAGCCTGATACTTTGAACGCGTTCACATTTATTAAGCATTCTGTTCAAACAGTACCTTTCTGGTTAGCTATTAGTGCGTTGGTGTTATCATATGTGTTATATATTTGGCTTCCTAGTATTCCGAGAGCTTTAGCTAGTACTAAATCTGGAGTTGGAGTCATATATCATATATTAGTCAAAAAATACTTTATTGATGCTCTATATGATGTTGTTTTTGTTAGTATTTTCTTAGCTATTAGTAATTTCTTATGGAAGGCTATAGACATATTTGTCATAGATAAAGCAGTTGTACAGGGTACATCGAACTTAATTTATCATACAGGTGATAGCTTTAGAAAGATTCAGCGTGGATATCTATTTGACTATGCATTTGTTTTAATGATAGGTGTATTGTTGTTTATGATTTTGCTGATTTTAGTTTAGGCAGTTAGGGGTAAATTTGTATTATGAATTTAGGAAATTATTTATTAAGTTTGATAATTTGGCTACCAATCGTTGGTGGCTTCGTTGTCTTAGCAACAAAAACTAAAGAGTTAAATGGTGATGCTGCTCGTTGGGTAGCATTAGTATTTAGCTGTTTAACTTTAGCATTATGTGTACCTTTAGTAGCATCTTTTGACTATGGTAGTTCAGCTATGCAATTCCAAGAGTCGATCGAATGGTTTAAGGTTTTTGGTAAGCATGAGATTTATTATAGTCTTGGAGTTGATGGTTTTTCAGTTCTCTTCATTATTTTAACGTCTTTTGCGACATTAGTAATTGTATTAGCTGCTTGGACGTCAATCACAACTAAAGTTAGACAATACATGGCAATATTTTTAATAACATGTGGTTTAACTAATGGTGTTTTTTGTGCAACAGACTCTATATTATTCTATGTGTTTTGGGAAGCACTGCTTATTCCAACATGTCTAGGTATTGGTATTTGGGGTGGTAAAAATAAAGCATATGCTGCTGTTAAGTACTTTATGTATACGTTCTTTGGTTCAGTATTTTTATTAGCTGCGATACTATATATACAGACAAGAGTAGCTGGATCACCGTCAGATATTTTGGTGAGTACTGATACTTACTCTATTCAAAACTTTATTGCTTGGGCAACTCATTCTCAAGCATTAGCAAATGGTGTTAATTTCACTCTTACTGCACAGTGGCTAGTTTTTGGAGCATTCTTCTTAGCATTTGCTGTTAAGATTCCTATGTGGCCGTTCCATTCTTGGTTACCTGATGCTCACTCAGAAGCCCCTGCAGGAGGTTCTGTTATACTTGCAGCGCTAATGCTTAAGTTAGGTGCTTATGGTTTCTTAAGATTTGCAATACCTATGTTGCCAGAGGTTACTGCCTCTTTAGAGTATGTGTTAATAATAATGTCTTTAATTGCTATAGTTTATGTTGGTATAGTAGCTGTAGCTCAGACAGATGTAAAAAGGCTGATTGCATATTCATCAATTTCTCATATGGGTTTAGTGACTCTTGGGTTATTCTCAATCTTTATTTTAAAAGATACAGGTTCTACATTAGGAACTACAAATGCACAACTTGCTATTCAGGGTGCTGTATTTCAGATGATAGCTCATGCATTTTCATCTGGTGGGATGTTTATTGGAATTGGTTACTTATATTTAAGAATGCATACGCGAGAGATTTCTGATTTTTCTGGCGTGGCTAAAACTATGCCAATATTTGCAACATTCTTTTTACTTTTCTGTATGGCTAACGTTGGTTTACCTGGGACAAGTGGATTTGTTGGAGAGTTTATGATTCTATTGGCAGTATTCCAATACTCTCCTCTTATAGCTTTAATTGCAGGTCTAACTCTTATAATAGCTCCAATATATACATTATGGATGTATAAGAGAGTTTTCTTTGGAGAAGTTGTATCTAAACAGGTAGCTAGTCTTACAGATTTAAATAAGATGGAGTTCTTTGTATTTATATTGTTAGCGGTGCCGACTTTATTGTTTGGTTTCTATCCAGAGCCGATATTGCATCTTTCAGCTGCAGCATCGGCTAATATTGTTGGTTTATCTCTATAAGGTGGTGTTTTGATTATGAGTTTATCAATACTTTACATATTGCCAGAAATATTACTAGCCATTGGTATTATAGTAGTAATGTTTTCTGGGCTGTTCTTGCATGGGAAAATAAGAAATATAAATTATATATTTTTCCAAGTGTTTGCCGTACTAGCTCTTATAGCAACATTTGCAAAAGACTATCTACTTCAGTCAAGTGGTTCTGTATTTGAGGGGCAAGTTGTATTTAGTGGTTTTGCATATACTTTGCAGATTGCTATATTAATTTTATCGCTTTTTGTTGCACTATACTCAAGAGAGTATGTAAGGGATAGAAAGATATCAGATGGTGATTTTTATACTTTACTAATGCTTTGTGTGCTAGGCGCAATGGTTCTAACGGCAGGACATAGTTTAATAACTATATATGTTGGTTTAGAACTTCTATCACTACCTATGTATGCTTTGATAGCTATCTATAGAAATTCAGGTGAAGGTTTAGAAGCTGCTATTAAGTACTTTGTATTAGGTGCGATAGCTTCTGCATTGTTATTATTTGGAATGTCATTTGTATATGGTATTACTGGCCAATTAGATATTTCTGGAATAGCTCATGCTTTAGCACAAGGTAACTTCTCTGGTTTAGAGCAGAAATTCTTGCTTGTTTGTTTAGTTATGATGATAGCAACATTCTTGTTTAAGCTTGGTGCGTTTCCTTTCCATATGTGGTTGCCAGATGTTTACCAAGGTGCTCCAAATGCAGTAGCAAATATTGTTGCAACTATTCCAAAAGTAGCTGCTTTTGCAATGCTTGTGAATATTCTTTTTGTTGGTTTTCCTTCATTAAAAGACTCTTGGGTGTACTTATTTAAAGTAATTGGTATACTCTCAATATTCTTTGGTAGTTTAGTTGCTTTATCTCAAACAAATATAAAAAGACTATTAGGTTACTCCACAGTTTCACAAATAGGTTTTGTTCTTTTGGCAACAACACTAGATCCACAGGGATATGCACTAACAGCAGCTAGTTTCTACATAATTGTTTATGTGTTTACAGCTTTAGCAGCTTTTGGTGTTCTTACAGCTATAAGTGTTGGCGGTTATGAAGTTCAAACATTAAATGACTTAAAAGGTTTTAATACAAAAAATTCTTGGTTAGCATTTATATTTCTTATTGTGTTGTTTTCGATGGCAGGTATTCCTCCATTTGGCGGATTTATAGCTAAGCTATTTGTTATAATGGGTCTTATAAATGATGGTAATTATGTTTTAGCGTGTTTCGTATTGATGATGGCAGTAATTGCATCATTCTATTATGTACGAGTAATTAAAACTATGTATTTTGATGAGCCTGAGAATGATCATACAGTTAAGGCTCCTTTATCAACATTAGTCGCATTAAGTGTAAATGGTTTAGTTTTATTATTCTTAGGTATTATGCCGATGCTTCTTTTAGGCGTTCTTACGCAAGTAACAAACGTAATATAAATTAATATTTTTTATCATTGTTATATCGTATCTTTGTGATTTTATAAAAAAATAAATTTTCTATTTAAAGTTTTCAACAAGAAATATTTTATTATCTTGATTGATATGCTTAGACTTTTAGATCTTTCTATTAAATTTTAATTAATTTTATTTAAAAAATAGCTGTAAAATATGACTAAATCATTACTGTTTTAATTAGAAAAGACTGTTGAATAAATCTTTCAATTTCTATGAATAGGAATATTTTTGCTATTTTTAGTAAAAACTTAGCCTTAA
>NZ_JAWUZH010000093.1:0-1047 GCF_036281795.1 Francisella sp. 19S2-4 | reverse complement strand
TAAAATACTAATATCTGTAACATCTGTATTTTACAAAATATATCTAACAATTTGGGATATTAATTCAACAGTCTTTCCAACATCCAAAATACCAAAAAAAACTCCTGCAAAATCACACTTGTCAAGTACTTAATCACCAAAAAATACAGCTTTTTATATGAGTTATCTAAATTTATATAAGTATTAAAATTGCTATTGCTTAATAAAAGTACGGAATATAGTGGAATATAGTAAATTACTAGATAAAAATGATATTAAAACTAATTATAATCAGTATAGTCAATTTATATTGAAGATGAATAGTTCATTTAATTGAAATAGAGTATTTCAGAGATTTTTATTATTTGAATTAAATAAAGAATTTATAAGATTAGAATTTAACCTAGAGTTTCAAGTTATTGAAATACTAGGTTAATTTTACTGTTGTTATATCTTCTCCCAAGGAGAACCATTTGATGGAGTATCTCCTTGTGTCCACCACTTAGCTTTATACTTCTGACCTTGATAAGTTACTGTTTGACCTCCAGTGTATGCAATACCACTTTCCCAAGCTCCTCCAGCAACAACAGGTTTCTCCCAAGCTCCTCCATTTGATGGAGTATCTCCTTGTGTCCACCACTTAGCTGTATATGTTTGACCATTATATGTTACCTGGTCTCCTGTAGTATATACAGTCTTAGAATCCCAAGTTCCCGATGTAGTATTATCATCTCCACCTTGACTTTGGTCATCTCCACCTTGGTTTTGATCATCTCCACCTTGGTTTTGGTCATCTGGTTGACCACTAGTTACTCTCCATACTCCCCATTCTCCTGATTGAGTAGGATTCTCACCTTTAGTCCACCACTGAGCTTCATATGTAACTCCACCAACTTCTACTTTCTCACCTTTTGTGTAAGCTTTTTCAGAATCCCAAGTTCCTGTGGTAGCATCTCCACCTTGGTTTTGGTCATCTCCACCTTGATTTTGGTCATCTCCACCTTGATTTTGATCATCTCCACCTTGATTTTGATCATCTCCACCTTGATTTTGATCATCTCCACCTTG
>NZ_JAWUZH010000092.1:0-1379 GCF_036281795.1 Francisella sp. 19S2-4 | reverse complement strand
TAAGGCTAAGTTTTTACTAAAAATAGCAAAAATATTCCTATTCATAGAAATTGAAAGATTTATTCAACAGTCTTTAAGATATCAACAAAAGTTGAACAATCGATCAACTTTTGTTGATATATTTATCGATCGTTCAGTAAACAGGAGAAAGCATGATAAAACATTCAAAAAAACTAAGACATATCTTATTTATTACAATATTTTTTGTAACAATTGGACAGCTATGCATCACCCTTTATCTACCATCATTACCAGCTATTGCTAAATCTTTATCTATAAATGTAGGCTTAGCACAGTCTAGTATAACTATCTTCTTATTAGCTTATGGCATTTCACAACTTTTTTACGGTTTTCTATCTGATTATTTTGGAAGAAAACCTTGCTTATTAATTGGCTATATTATTTTAATTTTAGCTACAATTTTATTACTTTTATTCTCTCATAATTCAAAAATCTTTTTCATCTCAAGATTTTTTCAAGGTATTGGAGCTGGTGCAGCAGCTGTTCTAGCAAGAGCAGTTATTCGTGATAGCTTCTCAAAAAATGATTTACCATCTGCTTTTGCTATACTAATCATGGTAGTTTCTATAACTCCAGCTATTGCTCCCTTTATTGGAGGTCTTATCGCAAGTTTTTTTAATTGGCAAATGATATTTGCTAGTTTACTTATTTATATGATTATTATAACTTTAGCTATTATTTATTTTTTACCTGAAACACATTCTAGAGAATTGAGTAAAAAGAAAAATAATAAAAGTATTTTATATGTTTTAAAGGATTTATTTTTTCATGAACAGTATTTACTATGTGTTTTTATGATTATTTTTATATATTCTTCTCAAATATTATATCTTGCAATTAGTCCATTTATTTTTGAAAAGAAATTTCATTTATCAGAAGCTGCTTATGGTACATTAATAATGATTCCAGCATTTGGTTATATTCTTGGTAATTTTTTAGTTCACTATTTGAGAAATTCTGTTAGATGTCGATATCAAATTCTAATAGGAATCGCTTGTGCTCTTACCTCTAGTATAGGGATAATCATAATTGGATTAACTGGACTAAATTTAATAATTTTACTAGGTCTTTTATTTATTCTAACAGTAGGACTTGGATTAACGTTTTCAAATACAGTCGCATTATCTTTAATTCCTTTTACAACAATTGCGGGGACTGCTGCGGCAGTTTCTGGATTTCTGCAAATATCCGGAACATCACTAATAAATGCTATTATTAATTTCTTACATATAGAAAGTACTTTTGGCTTAGGAGTTAGTTTATTTATTTGTACGTTTATTACTAAAGACTGTTGAATAAATCTTTCAATTTCTATGAATAGGAATATTTTTGCTATTTTTAGTAAAAACTTAGCCTTA
>NZ_JAWUZH010000091.1:0-1392 GCF_036281795.1 Francisella sp. 19S2-4 | reverse complement strand
ATACCATCTTTGGATGCTTCTAAAACCACTCTGTCTCCAGCACGAACTCCTTCTTCACTAATAGTGAATGTGTTCATATTGATTGGGAACCTATCTGTAGGTGTAGGTGTAGGTGTAGGTGTAGGTGTAGGTGTTGGTGTAGGTGTAGGTGTTGGTGTTGGTGTTGGTGTTGGTGTACCACCCTCATGTTCTTTTACATATTTCCATGAATTAGCTTGATCAGGAGGTGTTCCTTGACTCCACCATTTAGCTTCATAGACCTTACCATTATAATGAACCTGATCTCCACCATTATAAGTTGCATTAGCATCCCACGCTTGTAATCCAGTTTCACTATCTCCACCACCACCTGGCAATAAGACTGTACCAGCAGGATGATCATTTGTGAAATCAACATCAATAACATTAAAGAAACTAGCTGCCGTATCACCAACGTCCCACTCAGCTGCAAGAACTTGATAACCCGTTCTTTGTGGTAAATCACAAGTCATTATAAATTTACTACCACCAGGTTCTACTGGATGAGCATTTGTAAAATTAGGTATAGGGTTATAACAATTTAATGGTTGAGACTCAAAGTCGCTTCTAGTTAAAGGTTTATTTGGATCCCAATCTGGCTTTGTTATCCAAATCTTGAACGATGCTGGTGATACTGTCCAATGCGATGCAGCGAAATGCCATCTAATTGTAATAGGCCCAGGCCTAACAACAGTTTTTGCCCATCTACTTGCTGTTTGTTCAGCTTCTGGCTGACTTTTACCAGCACTTCCTACTCTATCACCCATTGCACCACTTTCAAAACTACCATCCGCAACTTCAAATGATTGTGGTTCATATAACGATATAGTACCGCAGCCTTTGTTTATAAGATCTCTACAAAGAGCTGGACGTCCTTTTGGTGTATCAACATATGCATGTGAATACGCTTCAGAACTAGCTAATAAAGCTAAGCCTGTTAGTATTGTTACTTTTTTTAATTTCATCTCGATAACTCCTTATCTAGTGTTTGAAAACTCAGATAAACTAATACCTGCACCACACATACTATATGAATAAATTTAAAAATAAAAATATGGCTAAATATGGCTATTTTTGTAGTTTTATAGCGGCATTTTTACCTTCCTTAATAAAATCTGAAGTGATATAAAGAATCTAGTTCAAGAAAAAATTAACCTAAGTTTAATATTTGTTTTTTTTAAAAAAAAATCTTGATTTTTTATTTTTTTTTTAACATTGTTATAAGCAAAAAATATCGTAAATATCTTATCTATATATTTTTTGTATCAATATTTTTAATTGTCATTTCATATAAAATTTAAAAGATTTGGATTGTAAACATGTACTTGCGGATAAAGCTTACGATACTATTGCTAATCAAGCTATGCTCAAAGA
>NZ_JAWUZH010000090.1:0-1609 GCF_036281795.1 Francisella sp. 19S2-4 | reverse complement strand
AGATAGTGTTCCAGATAGCATTTGCTGCTAGAGTATTTATCGCACCTGTGTAGAATGTTATATTAATTGTGTGGGGAGTTGATTAAAGATTTATTTATGCTTTTTGTATGTGGTGCTTTTGAGCTTGATATATATTGTAAGTAATAGGTATTTTATCTAAAATACCTTTAGTTTTTGAATCTTTAAAATTTATTAAGTATAAATTATGAAAAAAAAAGTTTTTTTATCTATTGGATTATTTGTGGGCTTTAGCTTTTTATATGCAAATGATTTACACGCTGAAAGCTGTGATACTGTTCCTAATGCTATTTCTTCTTATAAGGGCTTGGATGAGAATAATTGGAAAGGGTATTCAGAAGGACAGTTTGTTAAATTTAAGAATAAAATATATGAGTTAGAAGGAGATTGGTGGACTAGTGAATCTCCTGAAGAAAATAAATATTGGATCTTCTGTAAAAATATTGATAAATCAACATTGTCGATTAAGTTACCTCAGAAGCCAGACTCTATTGGAATTCAAGTAAAACCTACGATTAAGATCTATCATAATGGTGTCAGGATTGCAAAGCTAGATAATGCTGAATGGGGTAAAACTGCAGAATTAAAAGTTAAGCCTGGAACTCTTACTATACATACATCAAATATAGGATCAAATATAGGACATTCATTCCCCTCTAAAATCAAAATTAAGCCTGGAGAAAATAAACAAGTGGATGTTTATTTTAAAAAGATCGATGCTGGTTCAGTAGATCTTAAAGCTAAGCTAAAACTATCTTCTGGTTCTGGATTGATATCGGTGCCTTATACAATCAAAGATTTATCAGGAAATGTTGTTACTAAAGGAGATTTGACATTGAATTCTGATAAATTAATTAATGATCTTCCTGTGAAATCAGATAAAGGTACTAAATATATTGTCCAAACAGATAGTTTTGTGGATGCTGGTAAACACGTTAAAACTCTCCCTGAGACTTTCGTAGTGAATACAAATAAAACTACCAATGTTAATCTCGATTTTGAAAGTTGGCCACTTGCTACAGAAAGAGTTGATATAGTAGTTTCCCACTTGCCTAAAGGGAAAGAAGCGACTTTAAACTTTTTAAGCAAAGAAGGAGATATAAGAAAAGTTAAAGTTAATTGTGATGGCATTTATACACAGATCCTACCTAAGGATGATACTTCTTGGAGATTGCTGGTAGATAAAGATGTACCGTGTAATAAAACTAATATTTCTCCTCAATTCTTTATCACTAATCAAGATTGTTTAAATGGAGAAATCGATTTTTCTAAATAAGTCTCTATTTTTTATATCCCTTTATATTAATATATTTTTGTACTTAGAAAGTTTGCAAATAAAGACAGGTTTATAAAGTATTTATATATAGCTAAATCATTATATTTTGGTTATAATATTTTCTATTTGTAACTATGACTTATTCATTAGATTTCCGTCAAAAAGTATTATCAATAAAAGAATCAGAGAATTTAACGTTTGAAGTCACAGCAAGCAGATTTTGCATAGGTAAGAATACGCTATAAAGACTGTTGAATTAATATCCCAAATTGTTAGATATATTTTGTAAAATACAGATGTTACAGATATTAGTAT
>NZ_JAWUZH010000089.1:0-1653 GCF_036281795.1 Francisella sp. 19S2-4 | reverse complement strand
GCTGGATTAGCATCGGTTACGGCTATGGATCCTGGTCATAGGATAGAGGATCGAGATGGAAGTCAGTTTTCTAATAAGGTCATAAATGAGGATAATATTGGTCAATTAATACATTTGAATGTATTTGGAGCTAACTTATTTAGTAATCAATGTCGGAGTTTACCTCAGATTGCTTTGTATAATCCTAATTATTTGATTAGTATTGGAGATAAGATATCATTATCTATATGGGGTGCTTTTGAATATACAACAGTTGCCCAAGTGGATAGTCAAGGTAATATATTTATTCCAAAAGTAGGACCGGTGCATGTAGCAGATATTCCTAATAAAGATCTTAATGAAGTTATAAGTGCTGCGTTGAAGAAGACATTTGAAAGAAATGTTACGGTATATGCTAATTTAATGAGCGCACAGCCTGTGCAGGTTTTTGTATCTGGTTACGTTGCTAAACCTGGTTTATATGATGGTATGTCATCAGACTCAGCTCTTTACTTTTTATGTAAGGCTGGAGGTATTTTAACTCAGCAAGGTAGTTTTAGACATGTTGACTTAGTTAGAAATGGTAAAGTGATATCACATATAGATCTATATAATTTTTTACTAGATGGAGTTATGCCATTTTCTCAACTTCAACAGGGTGATAGTATAGTTGTTAGACCTAAAGAAGCATCTATTAGTGTTATAGGTCAGGTTAAGACTCCTGCATTATATGAGCCTAAAGATGGGAAGTTTGAGTTATCTAGCCTAATTAAATTGGCGGGAGCTAAGCCTGATGCGACTTATGTGCTAATAGAAGATAATAGAGGCTTGAATCCTACTAATAAATATATTCCATTAAGTGATGTTTCGGGTCAAACAGTAGCTGGCGGTGAAGATGTGACATTAACATCTGATCAGAATATTAAGCAATTAACAGTTTCTGTCAGTGGAGCTATTTTAGGTCCCCATCAGTTTGTGGTTCCATTAGGAACGACTTTAGAGGATGTTGTTGAGAAGTTGCAATTTAGGTCAACAGCAGATGTTGATAATTTACAATTGTTTAGACAGAGTGTTGCAGCAGCTCAGAAAGCTGCGATAGATGCTAGTTTAAATTATCTTGAGCAGCAGGCATATACGAAGAGTGCATTGACGAAAGATGGTTTGGCGATGCAACAGCAATATGCTGGTTTGGTTTCTACATTTGTAGAGAAGGCTAAAAAAGTACAGCCTAAAGGCCAGGTGATAGTGGGACCTAAGGATAAATGGTCACAAATAACTTTACAAAATAATGATGTGATTAATATACCTAATGAGAATCAAGTTATTACTATTAGTGGACAGGTTATGGCACCTATGGCGATTAACTATAACAAGAAGTTTGGTATAGAAGATTACATAAATGCAGTAGGTGGTTATACTCCGAGTGCTGAGACTGGATATGTGTTATTGTTGCATGAGGATGGAACAGCTGAGAAAGTTGATATGGGTATGTTCTCATCATTCTTCTCACATGCAACAGCTGTTCAGCCTGGAGATCAGATAATAGTGCCGAATGAGGGTATGTCAGAGGCATTGCCGATAATGGCGACGATAGCACAGATAGTGTTCCAGATAGCATTTGCTGCTAGAGTATTTATCGCACCTGTGTAGAATGTTATATTAATTGTGTGGGGA
>NZ_JAWUZH010000008.1:0-56463 GCF_036281795.1 Francisella sp. 19S2-4 | reverse complement strand
AAATCAACTTTATCTGCTTGACCACTATAATAATCATAATAAGCTTGTAGCTCTTTTAACAATACATCTGTCGACCAGCCATCAAAAGCTATATGATGGATACTAATTAATAATCGATACTCTCCAGCCACATTGTAAATAACTACTCTTAAAGGATACTCTTCTCTTAAATTAAATATATTTTTAACATATTGATTAACTACTACTTTGAAGTGTTCTTCTTGAATTTCTTTTACTTGAATTAATAATTCATCATCTTTGACTACTTGAATCTCTTTATCCTGAGAGTATACAAATACACTCCTTAATATCTCATGTCTTTGAACTATTGCCTTTAAAGATCTCTTAAGTATTTCTATATCTACATCTCTAGTCAAAGACAATAATACTGGCCTATGATATCCATTACGTCCTTGTTCATACTGCTCTATAAACCACAATCTTTCTTGAGCATAAGATAACTGGTAGCTATCCAGACTATATTTAGGTATAAGTATTTGAGATATGTTAATATTAATAATATAATTTGATATTGATAATACGTTTTTATAACTAAAAATGTCCGCCAAACCAACGTTAACATTAAGTTCTTTACTTATCTTCTGAGATAACTTAATAGCCAATATACTGTTTCCACCTATCCTAAAGAAATTATCTTTCACTCCTACTCTATTTAGACTCAACACTTCTTGCCATATATTACATAACTTTGTTTCAAGCTCTGTAGTAGGTGCTTGATATGTATCTTCATTAACAAACTCAGGATCAGGTAATGCCTTACGATCTAACTTACCATTAGCTGTAAGTGGGAAACTCTCTAACTCAATTAGAGCATTAGGGATCATATATTCAGGCAATATTTTGGATAACGTTTCAAGCAAATCCTCTTCATTAAGAGTATTCAATATTTCTGCTATATAATAGCCTATTAAGTATTGCGATTTATTTTTTTTATTTTCTTTAGCTAATACTATAGACTGTCTAATTCCTTTGAGCTTATTAACTTGGGACTCGATCTCTTTTAGTTCTACCCTATACCCATTAACTTTAACCTGAAAATCATTTCTTTCTAAATACTCAATTTCGCCATTTCCCAACAGTCGTACTATATCACCCGTTTTATACATTTTGGAAAAACCATTTTCTATATCTTTCTTATCTGCAAAAGGATTAGGTATAAATTTCTCAGATGTCAATTGAGCATTACCAATATAGCCTTTTGCAAGACAAGGACCACTAATAAATAATTCTCCAGCTATTCCTTGAATACAAGGTTGTAAGTTTTTATTTAGTATAAACAGATGTATATTAGGCAATGCTGTCCCAATTGTAATTTTTTTTGTTTTTCCTAAGTCCGCATATGTAGCCCAAATAGTTGCTTCTGTAGGACCATACATATTTAATATTTTTGCTGATGTTGTTTTATGGATTTGCTGAAGCAAATATGATGGCATAGGTTCTCCACCAACTAAGACTTTTTCTAAACTTTTTATATTACTTAATTCTTGACTATTAAAGATCAAACTAGCTAGAGAAGGTGTACATTGTAAGTGTGTTACCTCATGCTTTTTAATAAGTTCTAATAGTGTTATATCCGTGTTTTCATTAGCAACTGCCAATTTACGCAGTTCATTTAAATGTTCCAGATTATTTATTACAATATCATCATCTATACCAAAATCAATAAGACAAGCAATCTCCGTAACACCAATACCTTTAAGCTTATCAATAAACTCAATAGAAGACTCTGGTGTTCCAAACAAACCATTCTCATAATAGTATCTTTGAAAAGCAATTTCTAGAAGTTCTTCTCTTTCTTCTTGACTAATATTATTTAAATCTTCATTTTTGATTTGTTTTAACAAGTTAATTGAACTAGAAAGATACTCTTTAAATGGACCTTTTACCTTAGATAATGAATATTTCTCATCATCTGAAATAAATGTATGTAACATAAGAGCAACTTTAAAATCTTTTTTATCATATCCCGAAGATTCTAATCCTTGGTAATATAATTCTATTCTCTCACTTAACTGCTCTAAAGATTGTCCAAGTAGATGTGTTAATATGTGAGCACCTTGTTCTCCTGCTTTACGAAAAGACTCAGGATTAAAAGCAACTGTTAACCATATTGGCAAATCTTTTTGTATTGGTCGAGGTAAGGTAGATATAGGTAAATATTCTCCATCAACCCCAGGAAACTCAATACTTTCCCCTCTCCATAATTTTTTAACAATATCTATTTTTTCTTCCAATATTTCTTTTCTATTATCAAAATTTTCTGGAGCTAATACAAAGTCATTTTTATTCCATCCAGTTGCAAATGATAATTCAACACGACCTTGAGAGATATTATCAATTATCGCCCAATCTTCCGCCACTCTAATTGGATCATGTAAAGGAAGTACACAGCTTCCTGTACGTATTTTAATATTAGAAGTTATTGATGATACAGCAGCACTGGTAATTGCTGGATTTGGATAAAGGCCACCAAATGCTCCAAAATGTCTTTCAGGAGTCCAAATAGCCGAAAAATTATTGTCATCAGCATATTTAGCTCCCTCTAGCAATAATCGATACTTATTTATATATTGATTATCTCTATCAGCATTATGATTCCCAAAATAGAATAAACTAAAGTCTATCTCCTTATTTGCATTCATAAGCTTATTATTTTTTCTGGCTCTTTTCCCTATTGATGGAGCAATTATTAGTTTAAATCCATTTACTAACGCACCAAAAATTTCTAAGATAGATATATCAAATGTTATATTAGTTACAGCTAACCAAGTTCCTTTCTTGCTAAATATATTTTCGATCCCAAATAAAAAATTAACTAGACTAGCATGTTCAATCATTACTCCTTTAGGTAAACCTGAAGTACCAGATGTATAAATAATATAAGCAAGCTGATCATCAGAAATTTTAACATTTAAGTTTCGTGGATCTTGATGACTATAATAATGAGAATCAATATTTAAATAATCTTTTTTTTCTAAAAAGAGACTACTATTAAAGGTATTATCAATAATTAACAAATCTATCTGAGCATCTCTTCGTATATGGTTTATTCTATCTTGAGGAAATGATGGATCCATTGGCACATATACAGCACCAATTTTAAAGGTAGCTAGCATACTTATAACCATATTCATTCCTCGGTCTAAGCAAATGCCAATTATTGGTTTACGACTACCTTTATAATTATAAGTTTTATTTTCAGAAAGTTTATCTAAAATAGCTCTTGCTAGCTGATTTGACTTATAATTTAAATCATGATAAGTTAAATTTTCTTCTTGATAGACTATTGCTATTTCCTCAGAAGAATTTATAACCTGCTCTTCAAACATATCTATGATAGTCTTAGACATAGGTTTCTTTAGTGGTGATGGATTTAATAGTTTTATCGACTTTTTCTGACTCTCACTTATTGATAAAAGTATATCTTTAAATGAGCAATATTCTTTTGAAATTACTTTCTGAAGAATATAATTAAAACTTTCAAAAAAGTCTTGTATCATATTTTCTGTGTAAAAACGCTCGCTAAACTCTATATGTGCAAATAATTTTTTGCTAATTTGTGTAACTGTTACTGAAAGAGGATACTTAACTTTTAGTGATTTAAATTTATCTGTAACTGGTAACTCATCATAGATATTGTTAGGAAGATTATGCATTGTAAAAGCAAAATCTTGTAAAATAATACGTTTATCTTCATCAACATATGCTAAAACATCATCAAATGAAATAGATGATAACGCTAACATATCATTAAGAATTCTCTGGTTTAAAGAAAGAAAATCAGAGATATTTATTTCTCTAACACCACATTCAAAAGGGAATGGTAACACATTTATAAATGGTCCTACCGATTCCATTACTTGAGGTACTCTTGTTGAGAGAGTGGTTGAAATAAAAATTCTATTTTTAGCATATATTTTAGATAACGTTAAAGCATAAATAGAAATTAATAAGTTAAATTCAGTAATATTAAAATTTCTGCTAAATTCTTTAATACCTTTAATTAATTTATCATCAAACTCAAAAACTACAGATTTTCCAGATACTACATTTATATTATTATCTAATTCTATTTTTACACTATCTTCTTCAAAAGCTAGTGCTTGTTGAATTCTAGAGTAGTATTCTGATGGATCACAATAAGACTTTTTAACTTGTTCATATAATACATAATCGTAATAGTGTATATTCTTATTTGATTGCTCTTCTACTTCTAAGATATCTTCCTCTGACGTATATTCTTTTACTTTTTTCTTAATGATGCTTAAAGATAAGACATCTTCAATAATATGATGATGCATAAAGCTAACATAAGTCTCATCTAATTTTTCACAATATCCTGCTTTAAAGGAAATAAGTTGATTATTCAATAAATCTAACTTTTCTGTCTCACACTTTTGCTTCCAGACTTCAATATCATTAAGCTTAATTTCTGAATAATCAATATTAAAACTCTTTATGGAAAAAAAAGACAATTCCATTGCTTCGTTAATACAACTACGAAGTATAGGAAAACTAGCTACAATATATTGAATAAAATGCTGCAACCGATGTAACTCTACCTTACCTTTAAAGGTAAACCACAATGGAATATTATATGTTGAACTATCTTGAAGTTTTACCACATGAGCAAAAATAGATTTTTGAATGTCTGACAGTTGATATTTAGATTCAGATAAACATATAAATAATTTCAATACTTCACTTTTGCTTAGATTATTCAAATTCAACAAATATTTTATTGCTTCGCTATTTTGTTTAACTTCTTCAAAAAAAATTTTTGAATTTTCTCCTCTTAAACCCAAGCGATTATCTTTCAAAAAAATTTGTCCACCAGATAATCTGACTTGATAAATTATTTTCGCTGCTTTTATTATATCCATAGAATATCCTCATTCTCATCGATGCTAATTTCTTTAAAACTAAAATTATCAACTAAACTAGCAATTGATTGATATGTAAATAGATCTGAAACCTGTATACTGACATTATAACTAGATTTTATTTGATTTATTAATCTAATACTTGTAAAAGAATTACCTCCAAGTTTAAGAAAACTATCACGTATCCCAACCTGCTTGAGTTCGAGGACTTCTTCCCATATTTGACAAAGCTGTTTTTCTAGCTCTGTTGTAGGTGAAACATAATTATCTTGATTTATCAATTCTGCTTTAGGTAACTTCTTATAGTTTACTTTTCCATTAGTAGTTAAAGGTAAATGATCTATAGTCAAATAAGTTTCAGGTATCATATATTTTGGAAGATAATTCTTAAGTTTTTTACTTATAAATTTTTCTAAATAAATTCGATCCGTATTAACTTCACTTAGTTGCTTTTGCTCTTGTGAAATACCACCTATAGCTACCATATACACTGACGAATCAGTTAAATTAAAACCTAATACTGTACTGCCTATATTTTGCTGATAGAGATTAGTAGTTATCTCTTGAGCCATATAACCTGCCTGTATATATGACTCTAGATTCTTATCTGCTTCAAATATTAGTATTCCACTTGAGTTTGTAAGAATACTACCTAACTCAGATATCTGTAACATTATCGGTTGAAAATTTAAATCATAACTATCGAACTTGTTACCATCATTAGCTACCTTTTTAATATTTAATTTGTTGGCCATACATTGTTGACCTAAAGTTACTTTAACAAGTTTATGATAATCTCCTTCTTGTCTATCTTGTATTTCATAAGCTACTGGATATTTCTCATTTAATAGCTGTAATATATGACCTAGTTCTAGATAAGCTAGCCTCAATGTCTCATCTTTATATAGAGGCTTCATCGCATTAATATATAAGTTAAATTTTATTGAAAAACCTTTAACCTTTCTTTTTCTATAAAGCTGTAAAGCATGTTCTATTGGATGATAATAATATACACCCTCATCTATACCTTCTATATATCCTTTAGGTATATTTACAAATGCTCTTATAGCATATGCACTTCCTCCTGATGGATATAGATATTTAGGTAATATTCTATCTTCTAATTGAATACCATTAAGCGGTGACAATAATTCTGTTAATTGCTCATGAGTAAGGGTTGTTGGTATTGATCTTTGATTACATTTCTTTTGTATTTGTATATCTAAACTACTAATATCAATTTTATGATCAAATTTACGATAACTCTTACGTAGTTTATATCTATCAATATTTATAATTGGATTTAACTTATATATAGTTTTTAAACCTCTAAGAATACCTTTCTGTTCTAATTTAAATGCTTGATAATCTATTTCATTATCTTTCTTTTTAAATTTCTCTGAAACTAAATACCCTACAAGTTGATTATCTTGTATTGTTACTAAAGCATTTTCTACTCCAGGTAACTTGGCTAGCTTTGATGATATCTCATCTAACTCAACCCTATAGCCATTTAGCTTAACCTGACCATCTTTCCTACCCTCAAATACTATATAGCTATCCCTATTCCACTTACCAAGATCTCCTGTCTTATATAGCCTTCCAAGTTCGGGGTGATCTATAAAGCTTGCTTTAGTCTTTTGTTCATCGTGCCAGTAACCTAATGCTACTCCTTGCCCTCCTATATAAATCTCTCCTATAACTCCTATAGGATTATGTTCTCCAAATTCATTTAATACATACATCTTCTGATTCGGCATAGATTGGCCATATGGGATAGATTTCCAACCTTGATCTATATTTTTGATCTCATACCATATACTCCATATACTTCCTTCTGTTGCCCCACCTAAACTCATTACTGTTATATTTGGGCATACTTCTTTTATCTGTTTAGGAAGATTTAATGGTATCCAATCACCACTCATTAATGTAACTTTCAATGAAGGTAATTGTTTATTACTATCTCTTACATAATCAACTAATAAGCTCATTAACTGTGGTACAGTATTCCATATAGTTATATTATGCTTGTCTATTAATTCATACCAATGGCTAGGATCTTTAGTCTTCTTCTGATCTGGGAACACTATTGTTCCACCAGCAGCTAATAAACCAAAGATATCATATACTGACAGATCAAAGCTTAACTCTGATAAAGCAAATATCTTACTTCTACTATAAATATTAAACTTCTCATTAACTGCTAATATAGTATTAACAGCTCCTCTATGAGATATGGTTACACCTTTAGGCTTACCTGTACTTCCTGAAGTAAATATCACATATGCTATATCATCTAGACTAGGTTTAGATAAGTTCTCTAGCTTAGTATTAGATTTATAATTGATAATATCTTCTATTATTAACCAATTATATTTAACCTCTATATCACTTCCTTTAATACAACCATTAAATTCAGTGTTAGACAATAATACTGTTTCTACATTACCCTCTGACAATACTTCATCACATCTACCTCTTGGCCAATCTACATGTAATGGTAAATAAGCCGAACCACTTTGCATAATTCCTAATGTAGAAACTACTTGCTGATAGCCTTTCTCACTTAATACTCCTATTAACCTACCTGACTCACATAATCCATGATCATATAGATATAAACTAATAGCATTTGTATATTCAGATATAGTCTTATAGTTATATTCCCCATCACAATCCACCACAGCTATAAATGATGGAGAAGCTTTTAATGAATCTGTAAATAGTCTTACTAAAGTAGACTCAACTTCTGGCTGAATATAACGGTTAGCTTGCTCTATTACTGACTTATCTAATTTAGGTAATTCTATCTTTGGCAAACTATCATTCCAGTCTGCCTCAGCTAAGCACTCTATTAAATCACAATAAGATTTGTGCATATATGAAATAACTTCAGGATCAAATAATTGTTCTACGTAATACCAATCAATAGAAATACCTTGTTTAGTTTCTCTAGCAATATTATCGATAATGCATTGAGACGTTTGAGCTGATTCATAATTTATACCTTCAAATTTATCATCAAGAAAATTATCCGGAAACATCTTATGACCTAATGCACTTGTAAATACATAAGGAGCAATTAGCTCATTAGGAGATAAACCACGATGCTTTCTAATATCTCTTATGACTTCGATACCTGAATAGCTACGATAATCTAGATCTTCCCACAGACTATTATGCACTTCTAATAAAATATTTTTTAATTTAGTTTCATTATCCAAAGAAAATCTAAAAAGCTCTAAAGTTGTGAAATCTCCAACAACTTTATCTATATCTTTATGAAAATACTCTCGATTAAATAATGTTAAATTTATTAAACAATCATTTTGCCCAGAAAATCTAGATAAAATAAAACTATAACAAAATAGTAAAACACTTGTAGCACTTATATTTAATTCTGCAGCCTTATTAGTCAAATTTAAAAAAATATCTTTTGAAATTTCTCTATTAAGATTAATAAAATTAATCTTTTTAATGTTATTGGGGTGATTTAATAATGGTAATTGAGGATATTTTGGTAAATCAGGTATTTTTTTTGCCCAATATTCTTTAGCATCATTATAGTATTTTGTATTTTTAAATTTAGAACAGAAATCTATATGGTTATCAAATGAAACTCCTAGTTCAGGAAGCTTACTACCATTATAAAAACTGTTTAAGTCATTAAATAGAATAGATAAACTATAAACATCCGTTATTATAGCATCAAAACCACAGTGTAAAATATATTTTCCAGATTCAGCTAAGCTATATTTGAAGTCAAACAAAGGATACTTACTAATATTAAAAACTTGGTGAGACATTTCCTCTCTTATAGTCAATGTACTTCCCTTATCAAGATGAAAAACAGGTACATCAAATAAAATTGACTGAGTACTCTCATTAATATTTATTACTGTTCTTAATTGTTGATGTCTATTAATAAGTTTATTTATTGCAAACTCAAGCCTTCTTACATCTATCTCATCAAAAGATAGTTCCATATATATATGAGTGGATATATTTCCTAAAGTTAATCCATCTACCCTTCCTAATAAATATGCACTCTGCACATCTGTAAGGGCAAAAGGTCTAGTATTTTTATCTTTTTCTGGTTTAAAATCAAAATCTTTCTTATTTAATTCTAGATTATCTCTCACATGTTGAGATAATTGCCCTAAAGTCACATGTTTAAACAAATCACTAGCCTTTAAAAATATCCCATATTTATTATTTATAGAAGAGACTATTTTAGTTACTAGTAATGAATTACCTCCAAGACTTAAGAAGTTACTATAACTATTTAGAATCTCAGGTTTTATTGGTAAAATTTTTAACCATATATCTCCTATGAACTTTTCAATCTTGTCATATGGATTAAACGTCGTATGATAAACAGAGTTAACTGTTACATTTAACAATTTTTCTCTATCCAACTTACCATTAGTTGTAAATGGAAAACACTCCATCTCGACCAATTCACTGGGTAACATATAATTTGGTAACGTATTTGATAATTGAGATAATATTTGTTCTTGTGTTAACCTACTCACTTTATCAGACACATAATAACCAACTAAGTATTTGGTTTCATTCTTATCTTTAGCTAATACACAGCTTTGTTTAATTCCTTCTATGCTAGATAATTGATTCTCTATCTCCTTCAACTCTATTCTATAGCCACGTATCTTAACCTGAAAATCGTTACGTCCTATATACTCAATATTTCCATCTGGAAACCACCTTACTAAATCTCCAGTCTTATATAACCGCGTATATCCATTCAACTTATCTTTTTCCGTAGCAAATGGATTAACAATAAATTTCTCAGCTGTCAACCCCGGACGGTTAAGATACCCTCTAGCCAATCCAGCTCCACCTATATATAACTCGCCTATTACTCCTATAGCAACAGGTTGCTTATTTGAATCTAAAATATATAGTTTTGTATTTGATAAAGCTTTACCTATTTGTTCAACCTCATTTAATTCTATAGTTTTATGAGATGCATATATAGTTACCTCTGTAGGACCATATATGTTATGTAATCTAACCTTATTAGACCAGTAATTCGCAACAGCTTTACTTAATGGTTCACCTGCATAAATAAAAGACTTTAACTTTGGGTAATCTTCTTGTGGTAATTGTGATAACAGTATCGGTGGCAAATAACAATAATTTATTTCATTATTGATAAGGTAATCTGATAGGTTATTAACGTTATTTATTGTTTCTTTTGATAATATATGTAACGTAGATCCTTGTATTAAGCTAATAAAAATCTCTGAAATAGATACGTCAAATACATATGAAGTAAATTGCGTTACTTTATCTTCTTTATTTAGTACATAAACTTCTTTCAAATATTCTAATACAGCATTAACTCCTTTATGTTCCAACATCACTCCTTTAGGTAGTCCAGTAGTCCCAGATGTATATATAACATATGCCAAATCTGTTGGATTGCTTTGTGGTAATAGATTTACTTTATCATCCTGACTATATACATAAACCTCTTCTTGAGCCTTAGCATTTACAACTAGATCAATTGATATAAAATCTATATTCCTATCTAACTCTACAGCTAACAGTCTTAATTTATCCTCTAGGTGAGACTGCGTAATAATTAAACTAGCATTTGTATCTATAAGGATATGTTTAAACCTTTCATCTGGATAATTCGGATCCATTGGAACATAAGCCCCTCCAGACTTCATTACTCCTAATATGCCTATAACCATATCCAAACTTCTCTCTAAACAAAGCGGAATCAGCGTATCCGGCTTAAGCTCATGGTTCGTAAACTCCTTATACTGCTTCCTTATATATCTAGCTAACTGATTCGCTCTTTCATTTAACTTCCCATAAGTTAGCTCTTCTCCCTCAAACATTAATGCTATATTATCCGGATTCTTTTCTACCTGCTCTTCAAATAACTGATAAACTGTCTTATCTTTTGGATAATATTTGTCGGTAGCATTCCAATCATAGATTAATTTCTTATATTCATTATCAGAGAGAGTAACTTTGAAATATTTATCTAAATTTACTGAATCATATTTAGATATATCCAAATCTTGAGATATTAATATCAAACTATCAATTATATCATCTATACTATGCCCTACCGATAATTTAAAACTATCTTTAGACCCTTGGTTAATATAAACACCTTGGTCTGATACTAATAAGAAATTATCTACTTTTTTTGATAAAATAGTTTTTGCTTTTAATAAAAATCTATAATTAAAATATATTGCCACATCGACCTTCTGATCATTCATGGACTCAATAACAGTATGTCCAAAATCAATGATCTCTACTTTTAGCTCTTCATAATATTGATTGTTTTTATCAATGAATATAGATAGTTCTCTCATAATATTTTATATCCAATTCCTTTGTTTAAATCCCTCAGACGTATAATCATCTATAACTTCTGTTTTATGTAATATAGTTAGGATATTCTTTAACATAGGATGCTCTTTATTTAGTTTAAAGCTTGCATAAGTATCTTTAATTGCTTCCTCTATCTCTTGATCAGTCAAATTAATTGATTTTAATATTTTCCTATCAAATTCAACTTGTACATCCAAGTCAAGATATAACTCTATAAATTCTGCTAATACTTCACCTATGTTTTGTTTAAATTCTTCATTTAAATTAGACCATACATAACAAAGTAATTTAAAGAATATTCCTGAGTGACGAGTTTCATCTAATAAATGATCTTTTATTATCTTCTGAAAATATGGATGCGTTTCTTCTTTATCAGTCATAGTGACTATTTCTTTAGTTAATGTGTTTTCAGCTAAACAAACACATATGAACTCAAAAACACTATGATATTTTATATCTAACTTTTTCTTTATAGCAGAAATTGCTTTCTCTATTTCTATTGTCTGAGGTAAAGGAAGTGGGTTAATTCCTGTCTCCTCTCTAATTTGAATTATAGAGTCAAATGCTACATAAGCATGATAAGCTTCATCAACCATAATAGTATATAAATTAATTTTTTGTTCTTCATCAAAACTAACTCCTTCTATTTTATCTGATATAGCTTTCAATATAGTTTCATTAACTACTCTTGTTTCTATAGAAGCAATATCATTTGAGTACTTATATAAGGATTGAATTAATAAAAATTCAATTGCTTTCTCTCCCTTTAATATAATACTAGGGTGTATAGCCAAAGGTGCTCTTGATAATGGATAATAGTAACCTGTAGCAACTTTGTCATAAACTACCCTTGGACGGCTTCTAACTGTAGCTCTTCTTTCCCATTTCTCCTGTAATAAATTCATTATATTAAACCTCTCATTTAAAAAATTGAACATATAACAAAAAAGCAGCTAATAAAGCCGATATTCCTGCTGATATTAATATTATTGATTCATACGTTAAGGCTAGGTATCCAATAAAAAATGATGATAAAAACCACATCATCGAATATATTTGCCCTAGGACGCCCATTGCTTTACCCTGTTCTTTTTTAACTATACACTCTGAATAAATAGATGTATATCCAGTAGTAGCAAATGGCATAAATATATGAAGCACTAATGACGATATCCATATTACAGGCTTAACATTTATACTTATAAAAGCATCTATATAGACTGATACTCCTTGTATAATTAGCATGATTGCAATTATTGATATACTTGTTATAATTAATTTACTGATTTTCATATATTTAGATAATAATGGTTGTATAACTAACACATTCAATGCCAACCCGATACACATCACACTAAAGAATATTCCAATATCGCTAATATTATACCTAAATGTATAAGCTAGAAACAATGATATCGATTGTATAAAAAGTCCTATAGAAAATTGAAATAAACTATAGCTTATAGTCAGTAAGTTTAAAGATTTATTAATAAAAATATAGTTTATAGCTCTGAACAGCTCTTTAAATACCTTTCTCTCTTTTTGATTAGTTGAATATATCTCATTAAATGATATATACATAAAAATTAGATTAAAAAGAGATAAACACAAAGCTATCGCAAAAGGAATGGTTAAAGACAGTAACCCTACTAAGATTGTAGAACTACTTCCAATTATTGGACCTAACACAAATCCAGATATAAAAGCTAATATAGGCCATCTAAAATTATTCATTTTTGATTTAATACCACAACTCAAATCAGCTATTACAGCATTTGCTATTACATAAGTACCTGAACAAAACCCCATTACCAACCTAGATAATAAAAATATATATGGATCTCTTACCAATATAGCTAAACATGATAATAGGTCGCTTATACATATACCCGCCAAACCTAATATCATTATTTTTTTTCTACCATACTGATCAGATAATGATCCCAATAATGGCATACCAAAAAAACTAGCTAATGGAAATAATCCAAAAGATAAACCATAGAGCATATTACCTGATAGAAAACTATCTTCTTTAACTAGTCCATACTGAGTATTAAAAAATAATTCTGGCATTATTGGAAATATTAAACCTGCTCCTATAGCATCTACGAATATTAACAAACATAAAATAAAAAGAAGTTTTTTATTCATAAAATTTCTTAATAGTAAGTATATTTAAGGTTATTTTATAATTATTACTGGATTGATAAGTAAATTTAGAAATCACAATAAAATAAAAAAATAATAAAGTAATAATTATTAGTTTATTATTTTTTATAATCGAAATACAGAATTAAATATATTAGATTATGACAAACTCAAACCAACTCCAAACATTATCAGTCAGATTAAACTGACGTTTCTGTCCATTAGTCGAAACGGTTGCAGATTTTATTGATTTTATAGCTTTTTCAACCATTTGAGCTTTAGCTTGATCTGGCATTACATATCTAACTTTGCTTATCTGATTAGCTTTTATCATTTTTAGATATTGCACAATTATCTGCTGATAGCGATATTTACTTTTTATAGTTCGCTCAGCCTCTATAGCTATCTTTTGATTATCTTGTGTAATGATAATAGCATCTGGTCGTTTGACATTTTTACCACCAAACCATTCATCAGTTAGCCATCTACCACTGATATATTTATGGTTTTGTTTAATAGCTTGTAAATGTATCTGCTGACATAGAAATTTATGCAATAACTGACTATGTTTAAGTTTGCTTATTTCAAAACCTCTTCTATCAAGATGATTAGCTTCAGCCATACCTTGTGAAGTTATACCGACTATCTTATAGGTTTTATTAGGTTCTTCTACACTTGGTAGATTTATCTCTCTAGCAAAACCTAGTTTTTCTAGTCTTTTGATAAATCCACCAATACCTTGAGATGAAGTAATTCCAGAGACTTCTTTTAGGATTTGTCTATTGGTATACACTTCATCAGCTAAGAAATCTAAAGCTAGCATTACTCTGATTTGCCCTTGCTCAATCAGATCTTTTCTTCCTCTAGTCTCAATCATAAAGCCCCCATAATATCATTACTCTCTTCTTGAATAGGTCTAGAATTACTTGAGCTATAAGGCTCTGCTTGTATAAGAGTAGGATATTCAGTATCATTTGGATATCTAAGTACATCTGTTTGTACTAGTTTAGCTTCCCCTTGTCCAATAAAAATACCGACTTTAGCAGGTAGGTTTTCTAAAAGAGTTGAACTAAATACACTAGTCTTTTGTGAGGTTTGAATAGTTTCAGCTATTTGATCTAACTCTTTTAAGGCTTCATTTCTTTTTATATGCTGTCTTTCAACTTTGATGATTTTTTCACCAGTCATTTTACTAGCTTTAGCTGATATTTCTTCATGTGGCTGTTGGTAAATAAGCTTTAATGAGTTTATCTTAACAGCCGTCATAACTGCTTTACCATTAACATCAGAATCTATATCTTCTAGAGATTCGAAACTGGTCATATTCATTAGCATAGTACAACCTTTCTTCCTTATTTGTTCTATAGCCGATTTAACAGATTTATTTACAAATTCTGCGAACTCATCCACAAACAAAAAGACATGTTTAGAATTATTTGGATCTCTATTTTTAATTATCTGTAGAATCCTTATAAAGAAAGCTTTACATAAATAAGTTATTTCATCATCTGCTGACATTTCTGGGCATGATATATAAATAACATCTCCATCCTCAATAGCATCAGCTATTGATAGGCTATTTTGAACCTTAAACATTTCAATGTTAGCAAAGTTAAGAAATTCTTTTACAAACTGCGGTAAATTACCATTATCATCTTTTAAAGCTTCTTCGCCATACTTATCAAATACTTTTTTGTGCAAATCATACATACAGCTAACACCATCTAGCTCTTTCTCATAGTAGTTTTGTCTAGCATCTCTAGAGAATTGAGCATAATAGTTACCATCTGTATCCTTAATTTTTAAAGAAGGAAACAGCAAGTTAGTTAGCTCTTTAAACTCATACGGACTACAACCTTGTAATAGGTCTATTTGTGGTCTGTTATAGTCCTTAAAATTAATCCAGTGAAATCTTTTACCCATTTTTTCAGCGTTATGCTTTAGATTTTTCATAACATGCTCATCATTGTTAGGATCAAAAGCTATTACTGGATAACCTTTATTAATCATTTGCACCAAAAAAGACTGCGAGAATACACCTTTGCCTGACGAACTAGCTCCTACCACCGAAAAATGTGGTAATTCTCTATCAATGATTTTTCTATCATCGATATAAATTGGCTTAGCTTTATTATCTATATCTCTAGCTATAAAAGTACGATGATTTTGGAAATACTTACTTGGATCAAAGCTTTTAAGATTATCAAGCTTATAATTTAATTCATCAAGCTCATCTTTTGAGCTGGTTAATCCTTCACTCCTTTTATTACTAGAAGCTATATTAGAGATATAATCACTAAATACTGGCTCAATCTTTCTAGGATATACAGTTTTAGATAAAACTATATGAACTATTGCAACTATAGCTAGTGTCATATAGAAATATACTAAGTTAGCCCATATATAATCCTCTAGCAAAGAGTAAGCTTTTATATATGGATATTGATTTGTTAAAGTAGCAACTCTATCAAATATATTTCCGTAGAAATTCATAAAATTCATTACTTTAGAGATATAAACAGCTATTACCCAGCCAACTCCAATCAAAAAGCATGAAAAGACAAATATAAATAATGCTTTGATGCTTAATCTTAAACTTTGAACTCCAAAGGTTTGTTGCTGAGATTTAAGCATTGTATAGCCAATGTAATATGCAACGCTTAAAAATGGGAAAAATATTACCGCTCGCCAAAGCCAACCATAGTCGGAGTGAAATCCAAAGCATCCTGATACTCTCTCCAAAATTGCAAATAACCCTTGTAAGTTTTGACTGCTTGCTGATATTAAAATCGCTATAGCTGAAATTACTGGTAATAAAATCAGCATGAATGGTAATAGCTGTATATTGATACTATTTTTGTTTGTACTTTTATATGTATGTTGTTTCATTTTTTTAACTCCTAATCTGAAACGCTAGTAGATTTAGATGACCGCTGGGTTTTTACATTAGCGTTTCTAAGTATTAAATTATGCGAAGCATTACGCCTTGCCCACCGTCGGCCCGATAGGGTTGACCAACGTGTTTTGCCAGCTTCAGCGTGATGGAACTTAGACTAGCAAACTTGTTACTGTGCCCTTAGCCTGCGACAGGGTGCTTTGCTCGGCTTTAGTCCATCGTGTGAAACTCGTTGGTCAAGCGTAGCGCAGACGGTGGGCTGAGCATTCCCCAAATTGTTGGGGAAGCGGCGAAGAGTTAATCAATTATCGGCTCTGTCTAACGCCCAGCAATGCTTGTATAAGCATAAAGGGCGGACGATATTGAGAAACTCTAGCCTTTGGGGTTTATTTAATAGCTTGATAAATTAGCTTGATTATTTACTTACTTTGACAAAAGTAATAAGTCATCTAAAAACTCACCCAAAGTTAATGCTTTGCCGTTGTGTTTTATTTCTGATTTATCTAGCTATTTCGGCTCAAATACCTATTAAATGCATCTTCAAAATCTGAACGCTTATAACCTTTTTTTCGGTTATAATCTCGTCTAAGAGTAGAAGAGTAAATCTCAAATCCTGCTAGCATTTTAGCAAGAGCATTTGCATTTATAGGTTTACCATGGAGCCAACTAGCCCAAGGTCTTTCTTCCATTTGTATGAGATGTGAAATTAGTTCAGCTGTAAAAATACGCGCGTAATTTGTGACTTCAAATATTTCTGCTATATCTTCGAGTAGCTGTATTTGATTAGTCTTCTCATCTCGATTAAATGTAATGACCTTGTAAGCCTTGATACATTTATCAAGCCAATCACTATTTAAATTCTCCGCAATACAAAATAGTGGATGCCAATTATCCATAGCACGATCATTTTCAATACGCGGTAAAGATACTTTGGTAAAGCGAATATCATCTTGATGATCAGTTCCCCACTTTAAAAGTTTAGAGCGAATTTCTAAACATTGATCCTTAAAGTTTACTGGTAAACGATCTACAATTTCGTGGATAGTTTTTCTACGAAGTCGTACCTCAATAGATCTATCCATAACTGTCCCTTGTAATGGTTTTATAGATGCAAAAACCTTAGGTGACCATGTAGAAAATTTCTTAGAATCATAATTATCACCAACGGTTCGAATAATTACAGCTCTATTTTTTGCATGACCAGAGTTAATAATTCCTATCATGTCATCGTTCCTACCAGATACAAAAGTATCAGCTTCATCAATAAGTAAAGTTGGTTGATATTTTTCTATTAGTCGAAAAATAGCTGCTGGCGTAATGTTGCTAGTTAATAGTGACTTATTAGCTAGTGCCTCAATTAGATCAAGAGTTGAGCTTTTGCCACATCTGCGTTCTGGACTTGTAATAGACAAATTCGGAAATATTCTAAATGAATTGAATACATAGGTTCCCATTATCCATAAAGTAATAGCTGTATTACCACCTTCAGGTAAAAATACATATCTATCAAATATACTCTCAATTTGATCAGCTAGCTCAACTCCACAGACAGATCCATCAAAACAATCAATACTCTCAACAATATCATCATTTTCTTTTCTTGCTAATGTTTTGATTTTTTCTACTTGTTTAGTTACAAAAGAAGGCTTCACATTGAGTTCCTTTGCTTTCTCTTCATATATTCGCTCATACTGAAGGTCATCAAGCTTAGCTAACTCTTCAAATATAATCTGAGCATCTTTAATATTAGTTATCATATTAAGCATCGTCTCTTTGTTTAATCTTTTCATCGAGCCACTCAACTACTTCAGACTCAAGCCAAGCTACTGAGTTCTCTCCAAGCCTTATCTGTTTTGGAAACATGCCTCTAGACATATAATCGTAAATCGTAGATCGTGATAATCTTGTTAATTCTATTACAGCTCGTAATTTTATTATTTTCTTCATTTAATGGTTTTGTCACATAAGTTAGAATAATGTGTATACCGACATGTATCGATGAATTAAGGCTTGTCACGGTGTCACGCTTTTAAAGTGATAAAATTGCACTCATATATTTTTTAGAAAAATATTCCTTATCTGTAATATTTAAGGATAAATATATGAAAAATATATATAATAATACCGTACGGTAATAAATATTATCTTTCTTGAGTTTATAATATAGATTCTTACCGATAGGGAATATGATATGCAAAAAAATATATTTGATAGTAAAGACTTAGGTTTATTAATCAGGAAAGCTAGAAAAGAGCAAGGTTTAACTCAAACTGATCTTGCTGGTATTTCTGGATTAGGGACTAGATTTATAGGTGAAGTTGAAAATGGTAAAAGTACGGCTCATATTGGAAAAGTTATACAACTTGCTAGTAGTTTAGGCTTGGTAATTTCTGTTGGATGTGATTGGATGGAGGATTGATAATGTCTAACCAACTAAATGTATTTTTAAAAGACATACATATTGGATATCTAAAAAAACAAGATTCAAAACTAAGCTTTAGCTATTCAAAAGAATATTTAGATTTAGAAAATGCTCAACCTATATCCATAAGTATTCCTTTATCCGTAAACGAGTATAAGCATGATGTAGTTCACCCATTTTTTTCTGGATTATTACCTGATGAGCCTGCTAGATCAAGATTAGCAAAATATTTACATATCTCTAATAAAAATACTTTTGAGCTTCTCAAAGCTATTGGTGGCGAGTGTGCTGGCGCTATATCAGTATATGATGAACATCCATCAGTTGATAACCATACAGATAATGATTATCGTATTTTAAAGGATGATGAAGCTTATAGGCTTTTTAATGAACTTAAAGTTCGTCCTTTGCTTATTGGTGAAGATGATTTTAGAATCTCTGGGGCTGGTGCTCAAGATAAAATGATGATTGCTTTCGTAGAGAATCAAGTTGCTATTCCTTTACACAATACTCCATCTACTCATATTATTAAACCAGCAATTGATGAGCTAGATGATACTGTCTTTAATGAATTTTTTTGTATGCGATTGGCTAGTGCTATAAGGTTAAACACTTCAAAGCCAGATATTATTTGGTTAGAAAATAATCCTTTTTATATAGTAGAGAGATATGATAGAGAAGTCCCACCTGACGGAAAAATTATTAGACTTCATCAAGAAGATTTTTGTCAAGCTTTGGATATTGAACCAGATATTAAATATCAAAATGAAGGTGGGCCTTCACTTATCGACTGTTTTGAATTAATAAATACTCTTATCAAACATGGCAAGATGTCGCTAACTAATAAGATAGCTCTGTTTGATGCTAGTATTTTCAATTTTTTAATAGGAAATGGTGATGCTCATGCAAAAAACTTTTCACTATTATATAAAAATTCGAAAATAGAGCTTGCTCCTTTATATGATATTTTATCAACTATAATTTATGGTCAACCATATCAAAAGGCTAAAATGTCAATGAAGGTCAATAGTAAATATAAGTTTTGTCAAATACAGAAAAGACACTTTGTAGAGCTAGGTAAATCTATTGGTTTTAAAGAAGCATATTGTATAAAAAGAATACAAAATATGACTAGTAAAATATTACCTATTGCAAAACAACTTCAACAAGACTTAAATACTGATAATAAATACAAATCTGAAATTTATCAAAATATTATAGGGCTTATAGAAAAAACATCTAAACAAATAAGCTAATTCAATATAGTGGTATACAAAGCATGGTATACAAAAAATTTCATAAAGCTCAAAGTATTGCAAATAAAGAATTTTATCTTGTTGTTAAAATCCAGTTGCGAGTACCAGAGTTTCAATACTTCCCTATCCTATATACCTAACAATACTAGAAATTATCATCAAAATGCATATAAGGTTATAAGCATCTAAATTTTAATAAAATAATGTTACAAAAAATTACATATATAAAATATTCTAGATAACTCTGCATATTACTATCATAAAAAACTCTATTAAGAAAGTTGAAATGATCGATAGTAATAAAATGTTAGCGATTGGTTTTGCACTATCTATGACTGTGCGTTCTAAAATAAAATATTCAGCAAATATGAACAAGAATAAGCAATTATTTAATAATTTAGAATTAGAAAATCTATGTTATAAAAAATTATCTGAGAATTTTTCTGTAGAAAGAAATTTAGCAAATGGAAGTTATAAAAGCAGTGCTAAATCTGCTTTTAACACAAAAATTGGAAATTGTGGTGAATTAAGCAATGCTGTTATTTATTTAGGAGGCTTAATTAATATTAAAGATATTAAAGAGAATATTTATCTAAATAAGCTATACTTTAATTCTGATCATGCTTTAGTTTTATTACATCAGTCATCAGAATGCTATGATATAGGATTTGCTACTTTAGATAAAATTGTTAATTTAAAGAATCTTGAAGGTTTAGAAAATGCTATTTTAATAGATCCATGGATTTATTCTGCGGTTAAGGTTCAAAATGTTGATACTCTATTGGAACAAGCTAGAAATTATGCAGTGATAGATAATTACCTTGGAAGAGTAAATATTTGTAACGAAATTAAAACAACAGTTTCAATGAAGGTATATAATGCCAATAAATTTGCTAAACTAATTGATAAGTTTAATAAGTATTATCAAGATGAATTACAACAACATTGCTTAACTAATATTAGAGCTATAAGTTTAGATGATGTTAAAAACAATTTAGAGCTAAAAAATAATAAAATAAAGTTAAAATATTTAACTGGCATGAGGGATTTTTATATAGAATTACTAGCTCATTCATCTAAATATTATATATTCTTTGATTATGGTAATAGAAAGAATAATTGTATAAAAGCTGTAGTTGATTATATAAATCAATATATAAAATCAAATAATTATCCTGGAGATTATAAATTAATAAAAATATTTCAAAGAGTGCTCACAATAATCCCAATTGTAAGATCAACAGATACTCCACCAACTTATTTATCTGAAAATAATATACCTATAACAAAATCAGCAGATTTTATCATAAATCTACCAATGTATAAAAAGTTCTCTTTTGAGGATATTGATGAAATAAGCACACAACTAAGACAGATAGGAGTTGCTAAAATATTGGAAGGTGGTAATAGAGGAGCTTATAAAAAAATGTTAGAAATAATAAAGAATTGCAATCCGAACTTTAAGCTAGTGGGTTTATATACAAATAAAGATGGTTATTATAATTTAGTTCATCAGGAATTATTAGATTTAAAAATTGAAGTTTAATATTAACTAACTGTTCAAATAATGACTCCAAATTTAATAGGCTTTAGTTTTTAAACTAAATATTTTACTACTAAATAAACCAAAGGATGTATTTAAATAACTATCAATATCTAAATATTTTATATTAATTTTGCCTTGACTACCTTTAATATTATTCCTATATTTTTCTAATTCTTTTACTTGATCCTCATTTAAAAAGTATTTGTAGTGCCCTCCTACATGCCGTTTAACTCGTTTGAGCTTAAGTTTTTTTGCATAATTAAAAAGCATTTGTTTACTTAATCCAGTTTTAGTTTCTAATTCTGCGAAACTAATTAGTTTGTTTTCCATTTTCTCCCCTATCCTCTAATCAAGTAATAGTTTATTTTAATAGGCTTTTATATCTTTAAATAGTTTTGTTAGTAAACAATTAATATTTATTAATAGAAATATTTTTACAATAAGTAACAAATGTTTCTAAAATATTATTATTTTGTAATTACTTGTATCTTATTAAAATAAAAACACTGTATTTTGAATAAATAATTTATTTCCAAATGATGTAAGAGTTGTAACAAAAAGTAATTAAAATCATTTTTATATCTCAATCGAGATTATTGTCCTTACTATTTTATGATTATCAAAATTAAATATTAAATACTTAAGTATGGATAATCTTATTGAGCTTCAAACATAGCATTATATGTTTTTTCTAGATCATCATATTTTGAAATATCAATATCACTATTACAATCAACTAACATTAAAAATAAATAGATAAGTGTTTTTTCAATTGATGAGCAATTTCTCTCTAATTTATATAATGTTTCTTTAACAAAACTTTTATTAAGTCTTTCGATAGCACCACTTTGATCACCATAATAAAAAGTATTTTGCAAAATTTGTAGAACCTCTATCTCATTTTGACTAAGAGCTATTCTATTAAATCTTTCAAGTGACTTATCGCCTCTACAACCATAAATTTGAACTTCAAGATAATTATTTGATTCTTTAGCTATATCAATATTCATAATTTATCTCCATTTTTACCAAAGATATTGTTTATGGTAATTAGTGATTATTTCTAAAATATTATTATTTTGTAATTATTTGTATTCTCGCAAATATTAAAATTGCTGATCATATAGCGTACTGTATAAGTTTTAGTTATACAGTATTAGTGCATTAAATTTAAAATTAGGAATAGAAATGTATAAAGTATTTGAAATTTTTTACAAATTTTTACAAGTAAGAAATAATACCTAAAAGTTTTTAATTAATTATCTAATAAATATATAAATTAAAGGATTTTGAAAATGAATCTCTTAGAGTTACAAAAAGCTTTGGGCTATAAAGTAAGCGAAGGTGGCATGTGTTATGGTATAGCATATATGGCTATACAGGCTATTATTAGAAATCAGTTAGGTACTTATATAGAGCGTATTAATCTTTTAGATTCATTAATAAAATTTCAAGGAGGTAATGAAAAAGAAGCTATAGATAAATTAGTTAATGATATAAAACAAGCTGAACTTAAAAGAGCAGATAAACAAACTAGACAAATATTAGCCCCTCATGAAAATAAATTGTTAGATATACTAGCATGGCTTGATGGTGTTCAAATCTATCACGGACTAGATTTTAAATCTATTGGTAAGAGTAAGTACTATGTTAACTATCAAGATTATCAGAGATCTACTAATTTTTTTGGAAGTAATGACGAAGGGTATCAAAAAATATTCTTACAATCAAAGGATGTTTGTCTATTAACTAGAAAAAAAATATACGAGATTTATAATAAAATTACAAATTCTAATAAATCTATAGCTTTTTCAATAACACGACCTGGACATATTATAGCTATTGGAAAAAGTAAATCACATAATGATATATATCTAATAAATCATAACCATCACTCAATTATAAATAGCGTAGATCAAGCATTTAATCTAGTGTATAGATCTTGCTTTGAAGGAGTTATATCAGAAGATAAAGCTATTAGCATCTTAGAATTCTCCGATACTCCATCAACTAATATTAATAGCTATTTTAATTTTGATACTCTTAGTTTGACTGATAAAAACAAACAAGATTTATTATATATAGCTCTTCGAGAAGGACATACTCAGGCTGTTCAAAACTATACTAAATATATTCTAGAAAATCAAAAATATAAGTTATTAAACACAAATAATAAAGATGATTTTCCTGGATTATATGTAGCTATGCAAAATGGTCATATTGAAACAGTTAAAGCCTATATTGAAATAATTGCTCAATCACATATTAATTCGCAAGATAAGCAAAAGCTTCTACTTGCAGAAGGATGTGGTATTTCTGGATTATGTATAGCTATGCAAAATGGCCATGTTGAAACAGTTGAAGCCTACATTGAAATAATTGCTCAATCACATATTAATGCGCAAGATAAGCAAAAGCTTTTACTTGCAGAAAGATGTGGTTTTTCAGGATTATATATAGTTATGCAAAATGGTCATGCTGAAATGATTAAAGCTTATATTGAAACAATAATAAATATAAATAGTTGTTTTGGCATAGATAAGTATGAGTTAATTTCTGCTTGCACTGATATTAGCTGTACTCCTGGATTGTACTCTATTTTAGAAGAAAATGGGCATGCAAAAAGTATTGAAGCTTATATTGAAGCTATAGATAGTATTAATGATGCTTCTATAAATAAATTTAAACAACAAATATTATCAGCTGAAGATACTACTAATAGCACGCCAGGATTATTTATGGCTTTAGCAAAAGGTCATACTGATGCAGTTGAAGCTTATATTAAAGCAGTTATTAATCTAAAAGATCGATGTATAAATAAGCAAGATCTTTTAGCAGCAAAAGATAATAGTACTCCTGGATTATATATAGCTTTAGAGAATGGTCATGCAAAAGTTATTAAGGCTTATATTGAAACTATAGCAAGTACAAATTGTCAATCAATAAATAAATATGAGCTAATTGAAGCAAAATCTGAAGAAGTTTCTGGATTATACATGGCTTTAGATAATGGCCATGCTGAAGCTGTTAAATCATATATACAAACAGTTTCAAAAATAAATACTTTTAACTATGAAGAAAAAGCTAAACTATTTGCTGCTAAATCAAACTATGGAACCCCAGGCTTACAAAATCCGATAAATGCTATAATAAAATATGAGTCAAAAATAGAAGCTATATCTAACTACCTAAAAGAAGTTAAAGGAAATGATATCAGCACTGAATGTGCAAATATTATTATGAATGACTATACACGTGCAAAACAAATGAAATATATGCTATTAAAATGGGCTTCTGAATACCAGCCTTCTGTTTCTAAAAATAGAAATGACTATCCTCTACTTATTAAATTATTATCTTATAATCGATCATCTAGATTTAAAAGAGAAGTTACTACATCGATGAAAGAATTTATGAGCTACAAAAATTGGTACTAATGATCTAAGTTTTTAATTTAAAAAATTATCTATTAGGTAAACAACGAAATCTTTTACAAACTTTTACAAGTAGGAAATAATATCTAAAAATCTTTTATTTATTATTTAATAAAATAAGAAATCAAAGGATTTTTGAAATGAATATAAATATATTAAAACTACTAAAAGCTTTGGGCTATCCAATAGTTAGTGAGGGTATGTGTCTTGGTATAGCATATATGGCCATACAAGCTATTATTAGAAATAAAATAGATGACTATATTATACGCATTAATTTAATAAATGATTATATCAATAGAAATGATAATGAAAATGATGCTATAAAGGCATTAGTTAATGATATAGATGTGGCATATAATAAAAGAGCAAATATACAAACTAGACATCTGTTAACCTATGATGAAAATAAATTGTTAGATATACTAGCATGGCTTGAGGGTGTTCAAATTTATAATGGACTAACTTTTAGATATTTTGATGATCATCATAGATATTCAACGAATAATTATAAAAAACATACTGAATTTTTTAATAGTCAATTTGATAGATCTAATATAAATTTAAATTCAGATCAATATGGTAACATATTTTTGCAATCAAAAGATTCTTGTTTTTTGACTGAAGAAAAAATAACTGAGATTTTATCTAAAATTAAAAATTCTAAACAATCAATTGCCTTTTCAATATCAACTGCAGACCATACTATAGCAATTGGTAAATCTAAAAGTGTGAGAGAGATTTTTTTAATAAGTCATGATATTTTTATTAAAGTAAACGATAATAATAAATTTACAATACCGCATTTTTGCCAGTCTCAAGATAATGATTCTATAGCTGTTAGTATATTAGAATTTTCAAATAACCGTTTACAAGATCAAAAAAATAATTTTATTCAAGATATTTCAAAATTATCAGATACCCAAATAAAAAACTTAGTCTATATAGCTCTTCAAGATGACCATTCAATTGCTGTTAAAGCTTATATAAAAGCGATATTAGAAAAAAATATTAACATTAATCAAAAAATAGAATTACTTGCTGCTAAATCTTCTAGTCAATTTCCAGGTCTATTTGTTGCTTTACAAAACGGACATAGTGAAACAATTGATGCATATATACAAAGTATTATGAACTCTAATATTCCAAATGTTAATAAGGTTGAATTATTAGCTGCTAAAAACATTAACCGTACACCTGGGATATTTATTGCCTTAGAGAATGGATATCGTGAAACAATTGATGCATATATGCAAAGTATTATGAACTCTAATATTCCAAATGTTAATAAGGTTGAATTATTAGCTGCTAAAGATATTAACTATAAGCCTGGCTTGTTTGTTGCTTTACAGAATAGGCATAATCAAATAGTTGATACTTACTTGAAAATAAATCTTCCAAATCTTTCTAATCGTATTGTCTACGGTTTTTCCCAAAATATGTTAATGAAAGAGCTTTTATTAAAATGGGCTTTAGAATATAAACCTAATGAAATAAAGTATAAAGTAGAATATCCTCTTCTTATTCAAATACTATCTTATAATCGTTTTATCTTTGCAAAAAATCCTACAGAATCTATGCAAAAGCTTAATAATTATACGAATTGGAGATAGGTATGAGTGACTATTTATATATTTTGCTAATATTGATCTAATAATGACAAAATTTCAAAATCATGCTCAATTTTTTTACTACAATTATCTGCTAATAAGACAACTTTTCGAACATCATGAAAGTTATATGCTTTGTTTATACTATTTCTTTGGCTCTTATCTAGTATTAACTTATAGTAACTTGACTCCAACTTTACTAAAACTCTATTAAAATGGTTATCAGAAAACTTATGACTATATAATAATACTGCTTTAGTATAAATATATTTATCTACAAACTCCTGCTGTGCTGTATTTACTACACCAATATTGTTTAACAAATACATATATTGATCAGTTCCTGTAGTAAGTAGAGCCATATCGTGTAGTAGCCCATCACAACCTGAAAGTCTTGGGTTTATCTCAATTAATTCTATTGTGCCATCATTTTTTAGGATGATTTCAGTGTGGTCAATCGAGTTTTTAATCTCAAAACAATCCATAACTTTGCAAATATAATTTGAAATTTTTTGATACTCTAATGTAAAGGGACTAACCTGATCTACTCCAGTTACGACAACTTCTTGATAGTTACCAATATATTTTATATATTTATAAATACCAATAATATCATGTTTACCATCAATATTTACACTGTCAACTACATATTCATCTCCTTCTATGAACTCTTGAATAAGATATGAATCAAACTCTCTGTTTGATACACTATGACAGCTATTAATTAAAGATTCTGAAATATCTGCTTCTGAATTTAGGATAAGAACCCCTTCTTTACCCGAACCATATTTATTAGGTTTTATAATAACAGGGAATTTTAGATCTTTAATATATGGAATTTTTTTAGAGTAATTATCTTTTGTAAGTAGGACTTGGCGCTGATTTGATAATCCTGCCTTTCTTAAAATTTCAATAGTTTGATATTTATTTGTCCTATATTTTGATACAGCACCATTAGACTTATTTGGTAAAAAAAAAGATATTAATTTATTAGTCAGTATACTAGAATCATCTGTACCATTTAGAATAGCTTTTATATTTAAATTCTCTTTATTTATTTTATTGATTAAGAATTTTCTTAGTATGCTAAAAGATGGTTGCAGATAATATATCTCATGATAACCTAGACTTTCAATTTGTTTTAATTTTTTGTGTCTAGTATTCGTTATTATTACAACTACTTTAGCATTTGATTCTGATACTCTTTTAAAGATGTAATCACAAGAAATAAAGGGATCTATTAGAATAATAGTATTCATAATCTACAAAGTTCTGTTATTTTTTATAAAAGTTGGTAAAGTTAAGAAGATAGTGATTAAAGCTGCTAATATATAGTTTTTAAGAGTTTCTTCTTTGATATATTGATTATGGCCAAACTCAGATAAAATCAATGTCAAAAGTGGTATTGACGCACATATGATAGAGTGAATCTTTGCTCCTGATTTTTCTATTCCTTTTTGGTTAAAATATAAAGGTACTATAAATGATAAAACTATAACTACCAATAAGAAAGTCACAGTATGGGCATTAAAAAATATACTCATAAATTCTGAATAATTTTTAGGATAAAAAATAATAATAAAAGTACAGATAAGGATAATTCCATAAGATCTAACACATAATACCATTGATGTTGAGAACTGTGTTTTTAGAGAGTAGGATTTTGCTTGAATTCTATATATATATGATGAAATTCCACCAACTAATGCTATGGATATACCATATATTACACTCCTACTAGTAAACGCACCTATGTATAGATATATAGATATAATTAATATGGCAAATAAACTTACTCCCGAAATTAAAGACATCTTATTTCTATTTGTAGAATACTCTCCAACTAAAGCTATAACAGATGGAACTATAAAATAAATAACCATATAAATATACGGATCTATAATTGATAATCCAATAAATGTTGAAATCCAAAGAATTCCTGCACTTATATTTATAGCTATGCTGGCTTGGTATGTTTTTAAAAAACTTGCATATATCGTTCCAAGTTTACCAAAATTTATTAAGTGAAAAAAAAAGGTAGATGTTACAACACAAATTAATAACACTACTAATGGATCTAACTTCGTCACTAGCTGATTTATATAAATAGCTGATAGTGCTGTTGAAACACAATATATAAAAGATGGATTAAGTATCTTTTTTCTCATTTTTGACATTATCTGAATTGAATATGCGTCAGATAATACGTATCGAAAGTAACTAAGATATCTCCTATTTGTAAATAATTTGTAACTTGATAATGAAACTAATAAAAATTCCATAAAAGTAAAACCTTCTTGAAACAAGTGTTTATTACATTTTTTAACAAATGTGAAACATTATAGATAACTTTATTAGCTATCTTTAAATAAATTAAAACCTAAGGAGCTATATTACTGTGACAACTGATTTTGAAAAAAATGAGAATACCAATAAAAATTTACTAAAGAAATTATGCTTTGAAGCATCAAAGCATGTTAATTATAAGTTTTTAGGAGGAGGAACTAAAGTTACAATTGATACTGAGAACTACACAGTACCACACAATATAAGTACGATTATTAACAATATGCTTAAAGATAATAATATTAAACGAGCATCAACAGAGTTTAAAACAGAGCTATATCGGCAGTTTACATATAATATTAGACCAGGGTATAGTATTAATCGATCTGATTGGACTAGCAAACTATACTCTAATCCAATTAGAACTATTGATGAAATCAAAACTTTATATTTATCAGATAGTTTTACTGGAAACTTTACTTTCTCTCGGGATGAAAGAGTTTTTTACGCAGATCTAAATAGGTCATGGAGTATAAAAGTAATCAAAAACAGCGAAATAATACTTAACTCAGAGGAAATAAAATCTAATGGTAATAATTTTGAAGAAGATATATTGAATGCTGTCAATAATTTAATAAGTAAGCGTATTATTTCAGATGATGAGATTAATACTATATATGGAGTTAATCATGATCTTATGTTTGACATTCTTAATACTTATAAAAATAAACAATATAATAATACATCTCTTACTCCTGATTATCGATCTATAAATAGATTAAAATGCTTTCTTTTTTTTGAAGGTCCCATGAAAAGCTCATCTGTAGATGTAGTATTAAATCTTGATAACAAACTTATGGCTATAAATATTTCTACACAAAAAATTTTTGATTTTAATACAAAAGAAGCTTTAGAAACTTTAGCATTACCAAATAATAACAATAATAAAACTTTGAAAATGGTTTTTGGGAATGATTACGAAGCTACTCTTTCTAATAGCTTAAATTTCAATATACAAGCAAATATAACCTTCAATTTAAATGATTCAAAATTTACTTGTATTGCATCTTTATATTAACAATTTTTAAAACTTCTTCCTAACAGGCATTTTATTAAATATTTTTGTAAATATTGCTTTAGTGATATTTTTTAACTCTATGCATGCAAATGCTACGATAAATGAACCAAAAAATACCCCTCCTACTATACAAAATATTGGTACAGATCCTATTATCATAATATCATCTCCTTTTATTTAGTAGTTATTTTTATTCTGTCTTGGCTTCGTCTTCTATAGTATCTATTTCTTGTGCATCTTGATCTTGCTGTAAGTATCTTGATTTTGGAATTATCTTTTTATCTAAGAAAATTTCAAAATCTTTCATTAAAATTTCTTTGATCTCTTCTTTGTTAATATCATCATCACTTGCCTCAGCAGATTTAATAAATCCAACTAGTTCATCAAAAATCTTTAAGATTGGATCTGAAATTTCATCAGTCATTTTTGGCAAAATTACACCTAATTGTATTTTAAAAGAAATATCTTCCATTTTTATTCTCCTACTTGTTCTTAAATTATTTGTTTTAAACATTAGCTATTTATTAAATTTATCCATTATTTATTGGGTTTGGATATATCGTCTAAATAACTATATTCAAATAATACTCATGGAAAATAACTAAGATATTTCGGATTTGTAAAAGTTTGTAATTTTTATATTTAACTATCAATTGATTATACAAATACTAGACTAAATGTGTAAGATAAAATATTTAATAAGTATTATTTTGGGAATTATAAATTACAAAATTAGTAATAAAGGTTTTTAATAAAACTTTACTATTTTATAAATATTAGTTTAACTTATTTCCTAAATCTCTTATCCTTGCAACAAAAAACTCAAATATCTCTTTAGCCTTGTTAGTATTGATAGATCCAAGTTTACCAATTCTATTAATCTCTGCATTCATGTTGAATTCAGCATTTTCATCCATTTTATTAGCTCGTTGCTTAATACTGCTTTTTATTCGATTAAGATCATCACGATTTTCCTTATTTACGAGTTTACTTAAGATCTGCGATACTAAATCATTATTAGTTGTAGTATTACTACGATCTGATACTAGAGCTCTAATTTCATGTCCTGCACGTAAAGTAATACTATTGACACTAGTTGGTCTAAATCTTAATCTTTCTAAAATAGTTACTAACAAGTTAATATTCGAATTGTTTAATATTCTTGCTAAATCATCTATTTTAAATTTAGAAGCTTCTAATTTCATACTTTGCCATTTAGTAATAATATAATCATGATCGATTTTGCCATAATATGATCTACCATAGAAATTAAACTTACCATAATTATATATATGAAAATCATTTTCTATAAATAGACAAACACAAATTAAAAGAGATGCCAAACCTTTTGTTTGATCTTGATCACTGAGTGTCATTTTTGCAAACTCTTTAAAATTATCTAAACCTACTGAACATATACCAATTAATTGATTATTATTATCAAATACAAGTCTTGAGTCTGAAGCTCTTTCACCGATTAAAAATCTCCAAAGTTTTGAATATACTACTTCTGCTAAAGCATCGTTTTTTTCATCATCTGAAGATATATATTTAAGAAAATAAAACTTTGTCCTATCACCTGCCACTTTTTTATATCTATGAACATCATGTGCTGAAACACCTAGTTTCTCATCAAAACTACCCAAGTCTGTTATATGTAATGTTAAATCACTATTAGAATCTTCTTCAGTCCCTCCAAAAATACTACTTCTAAAAATACCGCTTCTAAGATTACAGCTACCTAAGTCGAAGAATAGTGATTGTTGCTGATTAGGTGAATTGTAAACAGAATTTATATAGTATCTTAGTGAACTCTTTGTATTATTACCACCAGCTAATAATTTTGCATCTGTATACATTTCAGCAGTTACAATTTTAAATTCCTCTTTTTTAGGATTTTGGGAATTTACATAAGCTAATTGATCAGCTAGAAATATATAGTTCTTAGTATTTAAATAAGACTTTAATAAAGCATCTAATTTCATATTGTGCCACGCTATATCGCACCAACGCCCTAAAGTTTCTGCTCTATAAATACCTTCAGCACCATGATGATGTAATAACTGCCAATTAAATATATTCGCTTTACTAGCTTTTTCTATATACACATTGATAGTATCAGTAATTATATTAATATCAATTTGATCATCCAACATATCAACTATTTCCTTTATATTTGACTCATAAGAGGAAAATATAATAAATATGTAACAAAGATATTTCTTATATGTTTTAAAATGTAAAACTAGAAAATATTTGGAGGCATTACAATATAGGCAAACTATTTAGTTAAAAAATTAATATGATAATACTGGTTTTCTTAATTTAATATTTACCAGAGGTATTATAAATAGTAATAGTATTAGTACTATATAATTACTATTAAACCAAATATTTATCCATTCAGATGAGATTGTTCCAAATAGAAATGTCACATAACCTAGAGATAGAATTATATTAAATCTATGATATTTATTTTTTGCTATATATTTAGTAATAATTAGAAAAAATAAAAATGGACAATACCAATTATAATTAACAATAAGTAGTTCTCTTAGGATAGAACTATTACCAAAAATTAAGATTAACAAAATATTTAAAAATAATAGTATACTCGAGCAAAAAAATATTAAATTAAATTTTTCTTTAGTTACATATGCAGATACTAAGATTATTAATATAAACAATATTGGATATATTATTACCTGAAAAAAGAAAAAGTAATTAAGATCCTGCTTATTACTAAATGATAAATCATGTAGTATATATTGCTGTATAAATCCACTTATAACTCCACATATTAGTAAATAAATAAATAACTTTATTATAGAGTATTCTTTCAAAATATTTATCAAATATACAAAAATTCTTATAGAAAAATTCTTATAACTTACTCCTATTTCTTTTGGTTCTTTTATTGTAATAAAATAATATATTAATAGTAATATAAGAAATAAGATTGAAGAACTATATATAATTATCTCCCCTCTTAAAACTGGATCCTTAACTAATACCAACTCTGTTAATAACATTACTAATTTTGATAAAGGAAAAAAACTACAAAAAACCCCAATAATTAAGAGTTTGTTTTTGACTCTTAGGATAGCTTTATATAATAGTATTATTATATTTGTATATATTATAGCAACACAGATATTTGAAAATACTTCTTTTAAGAATGTGTCAGAATAAAAAAATTCACCATGAATAATATAAATAATAAAACCAATAATAAAACCAAATTTTATTATTTGATTAATTTTTTTATGTGAGGAGAAACATAATATTGGTGCTATAAATAACATAGCGGGTAATACCCCACCTATTAGATAAAAATATCTAAAATACCTATAAGAATTTTCAAAAATTACAGGGCGATGACTAGATATCTCTGGAACTATACTTATAATAATTTGGGATACTAGCGCCATTAATACTAATATAGTAGTTTTAAATTGGTAACTTGACATTCGCAATTACTCCATGAGGATCGTAATGATTAGCTAAACTTACAACCCCATTATGGTTTGTGATAATCTCGTGAACTATAGTTAATCCAAGACCATTACCCTGTTTCATATTGTTAACTTGATAAAAAGGTCTAAAGATATTCTTTATTTCACTCTCCTTTATACCTACACCATAATCTTTGATATCTACTTCTATAAAACATTCCTTTTTTGTGATATTCACAGTAACTTCATCACTGTATTTTTTTGCGTTTGAAATTAAATTTTCAAAAGCTCTATATAGTGCTAATCTTCTTCCTTTAATATAAATCTTATCCTCTGTATTGACATTCATAGTTATGTTTTTATATTTGCTGATTACTCCTATTATTAAGTCAGTGAAATTAAACTGTTCAACCATCTCATGACTAAACATGTCATCTTTTATTTCAAATAAAAGTTGCTGACATAATTTTTCAAGTAGTTCAAGATCTTCTAAATTATCATCATCATTAACTAATCCTAACTCATGTCTAAGCTTTAATCGAGCTACAGGAGATTTAAGATCATGAGCAATCATAGATAACATTTTTGTTCGTAATTTTAGTGCTTTGAATAATCTATGCTGAATAAAATTAATAGAATTACTAAACCGCCCTAGTAATCTAATACCATTTGTCTTGACCTCTTTCTCTATCAAAGACATACCAAGTTCATAAGCATTATTTTCTAATTTTCTAGTAGGAATAATTATTTTTAACAAAATCCAACAAAAAATACCGATAATAATTAGAATAATTCCAGTTACTAAGTTAGAAAATAATAATATATTTTGTCTTGGAAATGATGGTTTAATAATATAGTTCAGCCAAGCACCATTATTTTTAATAGAAATACAACTCCATAGGTAAATTTTAATATGTTTTTTTTGATTATATACATTAATAAAATCTTTTTGACCTATTTGAAAACTACATAACGGTTTTTTTGTAAATTTGGCAAACACATCATTAAACTTAAAATTTAAAAATATACTACCTTCTAAGTTTTCTCCTTGATAACTCGAAAGCATCTTAATAGCATTAATATTTTCAACATAAGCTTTAATAATATTTTTATGGGTATTATTTATTGATTGCGCTGACATGAAGTATGAAGCTATAGTAATCTGTATTATAAGTAGCATTAATACCAATAAAAATAATAATCTAAAAAATTTATTTTTTAATACTATTTTTATTGTTGATTTCATAAACTATTTTTAAATGTAACTTCCTGAGTCCACATGTATCCAGAACCATGTATTGTTTTTATAGCATTATTAATTCCAGCATCTTTTAGAATTTTTCTTAATCTTGAAATCTGAATATCTATTGACCTGTCAAAGTTTTCTAATGACCTATTTTGTGTTTGTTCCATTAGAAGCTCTCTTGAAAGAACAATATTAGAATTTTCTAAAAAATATTTAAGAACTCTATAAACCCCTGTCGTTATTGGTATCATTTCACCATTATGTTTTAATGTTTGTGTATTTACATCAAGTATACAATCACAAAATACATAATTAGCAGTTTTTTTATTTACAGATATTTGATCTTGTTTATGAGACCTTCTAATTACATTTTTAATTCTTGAATATAACACCATAGGATTGAAAGGCTTAATCACATAATCATCGGCACCTACCTCTAATGCAACTATAGTATTAATATCTTCTTGAGATGAAGTTACCATTAATATAGGCACATCAGAGAACTCTCGAATCTTCTTACATGTTTCAATGCCACATATTCCTTGCATGTGAATATCTAATGTGACAACATCAAAATTATTATGATTTGTACTTAAAATCTCTAGAGCCTCTTCTCCTGAATGAGCGACTTTTATATTGTAATTATATTTACTAAAAAATATCTCTAACATAGAGCAAATTTTTTTATCATCATCAACTATTAGAATATTCATAATAAGCTCCTTAGTACTTGATATTTATTATTATACATCAAATCTTGATTTATATCATTTTATCCATAATCATAAGAAATAATATAAAATAACAATATTTCGACAATTATTTAATCTTTCTATATAGAAGCGATATAGTTTTATTTTAAATACAATTTTAATCATTATTCATATTTAAATTTTAAAACACATAAATTATTTAATAGAATAGAAAAATTAGCTATGAACACGTTAGATATACTTGAGATTGAGGGTTATGCATTATATTAAATTTTAAGCATAATATTCTCTCATTTACTACCGCTTGCCACTGATTTCCTAATGGTATAATTTCAAAAACAGCCTCGGCATCTGGGAAACTATCTAATAATATCTCTGACTCAATAGGTTTTAATTCAATACCTGGTAAAGATTTTAATAATATACTTTCTGCCTTAGAAGGAGCAAAGCCTTTGACTAAAATTTTTCTATCAAGAGATGCTGCTAAAACTCCACTATTATAAACAAGATACTTTGATTCAGATGTAAAGAAATCATCATTTAATATGCCTGTTTGATATACCCCTTGCTTATAAGACAATTCATATATACTAGAGCTTTTTAATTCAGTTTCTTCGCAGTTATTTAGTAATTCTAATAACTTGTTACAGTCTTGTAAAGGTTGCTTAGAAGGCTCATAAAGACTTGTTTTGTTATATATAACTATTGAAACACATTGATATAGCTGATATATATAGTTTCGTAACTCAGATATCGAAATGCTACAATTATCTATATTTTGTAAATTCAGCCAAAATTCAATCTCAGATAACTTAAGGTTAACTGACTGGTATTTATCATATAAAGTTTTATTTATACATATTGTATGAAGCTTATCTTTAATGTCAGATAATTTTTCAATTGCTAATTTCAAAAATGGTTTAGCAAAAATATATGGTAAATATATACACTTTGGTATATAAGTTGTATCAATACTCCATTTTTGCTCATCTTCACTATAGATTAATTCAAATAGTTTTACTGAATAATCTGTATTAGTTACTAAAGTATCACTTAAGTAAAACTCAAAATATTCAACTTCAATATCTTGTTGATTAATACTTTTATGCTGTATGTTAGGATCATTTTTTAAAGTTAAATATAAGCTTAATTTACCATTTTCTGTGATTTTATCGGGATCTAATTCGTATGCGTGGCATATTGCATTGAAATCTAATAATGCAAAAATTTGACCTGGCATAAAGATGGCTAACTTTTTGATTTTTAAAATATTATATAATAGTGCTTTATCATCTATAATGACATCAAGCACACCATCGCTATAGCTGTGAGCCAGGCTATTTACATGCCCACTTAATTGATGCATATATTTTTGTTGTGAAATAAAATGCTCAGGTAATAAAACCTGACCCATACTCCAGTGTACTTGACTCATTATAAAATCCTTAAGCGCCTGCTGCTGCTGAGTTATTTGCCATTATATTTGAAACAAATTTAGCATTACTATCAATGCTTGATGCTGTTATCGAAACAGTAAAATTATCACTAGCACGTATATTATTTAAAGTTATCAATCCAATAGCATTTGAACTGCTATTTCCTCCACCTATTTCCACAATTGATGGTGCGCTTGTTGATGTAAATGTAATTGGTTGTTGAAATGTTAAAATATCCCCCCAATTACCAGCTGTAGTTCCACTAGCAGGTTGGAAATAGAACTGTCCTGTAACTAAAGAATCTGTAGCAATTGTTGCTTCAATTGTTACCATTTCACGATTTCCAGCGGCTTGACTATATGCATTTGCAATAGCATCAAGGCTTGCTTTTGTAACAGCAAAAGTTATAGAGTTAGATGCAGTTGTCCCTAAAGTAGCACTAGCAACAGAAAGATTCTCTAAAGTTGCTACAATACTTGTATTTGCCTCTGTAGCTCCTCCAGGATACATAGCAGCAAAATTAACTAGTGTAACAGGTTGACCTGCTATTTTGATAGCAAAGCTGCTTCCTAGAAGGAATTTTGGCTCCATTGCAAAATCTGGGTGTGTTGATTGAGCGTTTTGCAATGAGTTCGCATTTACACTAAATATGTTATTTACATTTGAAACATAATTACTTACTTGTCTCATAGTTTTTCTCCTTTTATGATTATTTTATTCCTTAAGCTAGTCTTGTATCTAACTTAAGGGTTACATCCATACCTTCAAATTTAATATGAGGTAGAACTTCTATATTGCAGTTATACCAGCCAGCCATTCCTTGAGATTTACTGACATTGACATTAGCTGCTTTAAATGGATAATAAGATGCTGTTAAAACATTTGGGTTTGATACAGTAGTTACATACTTACTAATCCAAGTATTTAATTTTTTACTTATAATAGTCTCATCTGCTTCTGAACCAATATCATCACGAGCCATGCATTTAACATAGTGTGCAATCTTACAAATCGAAAATGTATATGGTAATTTTGTAATAAGCTGACTATTCTCACTATCATTAGGATCTTCAAACTCTTCACTACTTTTAAGCGATTGAGCACTAAAGAAACAAGCATTTGAAGTTTTCTTTTCATAAACTAAACTGATAAACCCTGCTTTAGCTAGACTATATTCCTTATGATCTGGTATCAAGAAGTTAACAGGAAGTACAAAAGCATTGCTATCGCGTTCATTAAAGTTATAAATTGGTAATCCTTCGACCATTCCACCACTTGTTGGTCCACAAATGGACTGGCACCATCCTGTTATTTCATATGATCTAGCTAAGTTTTTAGCAAACAATACAGAGGCATTGCCCCATAAACAACTTTGATCTGGTGCAGTTAGACTAACTTCTTCTTTAAAATTATTTAAAGGTCCTTTACCTGCAGGATTATTGACAGGGTCATAAGGAGCTCTTAGCATAAAGTTAGGCATTGTGAGACCTATATATCCTGCTGCTCTAGTCTTTCTAAAAGCATTCCAGCGGCCAAATCTAGGATGTGCCATAAGGCCATCTATATCTTTAATCTCACTCAAATCATGATATGTTTGGCAACCAAATAACTTTGGAGAAGCAGCAGCAATAAATGGCGCATGAGAAGCTTCTGCAATTCTACCCATGACTGTAAGCCACTCAATATCCTCTTGAGTTTTATCAAAGTCATATAATCCAATCAATGCTCCATATGGTTCACCACCAAACTGATCATACTCAGCCACATATACTTTCTTAAAGAAATCACTACCTGAGACATCTACACTATTATTTTCAAAATCTTCTGCTAACTCATCCTTATCAACATCTATAATCGATAGCTGAGTCTTTTTAAAGTCCATATTATTTGCGACTTCTTGAACAGATCTCCAACTAGTTTCTAAATGCTTGAAGTCCTGATGTGCTAAGACCTCAGATACTTGCTTATTAATCATATTATCAATCATTTCAGAAACTCTATGTATTAAGTTTTTATCAATGACAGATTCATCTTTTTTATTACTTAGTAATATAGATAGAGCTGTCATCAATCTAGACTCATAACTTGCTTGCAATTTACTATCACTTAACTGATCTTGTGATATTAATTGAAAATTTTCACTCTCTTGGAAACCAGCGGCTGAAAGAATATCTGCACATTTATATGCTTTATCCATAACTTCTGACATTTTTTAAACCCCTTTTTCTTGATCATTTAATTTATATGATTCAAGAAGAGGTAATTCTTCTTGAATCTTTTCTAAAGCTTGTGAACTATTAATACAATTATTTAGTAGATTTCTAAGTTTTCTATTATTATCAATAGTTGAGCTAAATTCTTGTATTAAAGCCTTAGCCTGAAGTAATGATGCTAGCTCAGGAATACGCTGAGCAATAGTATTAGGATCAAACACTTTCATAGAGTCAACATCCAAATCTACATTAATATCTTCAGCTCCCTCTCTAATATGATTTGGCACACTAATATTCAATTTGATACCCATAGGCTTCATAACTTCAGATAAATTAGGACTCGCTAACTCATAAACTTTACGATTACTTAAATCTTTTTGTCTCTCTTGTGAATTGCCTAATGATAAATCTCCTACTAATAATTGTCTAAATGGCAATTCCTTTTTCTTTTTGACACCATCAACCTCCATCTCATATGTAATTGTGATACGAGATTTTGGAATTGTTTGATTAATCTTCATCTAAACTCCCCTTACCTATTTTTGTTAAATGTTTAAGTTTTAAAAACTCACTTGAAGTTTCTAGACAATAAGATAACCCTCAGATGTATACAAAATATTTAGTATTTGTAAAACTTTGTAACTTTTATTTAATTAGTTGTAAAATGTTGATAATTATTGAATTTATTAGAATTTGTTTAGCTTTTTTAAAAGCAAAATTAACTTTAAAAAGTATTCTGCTCAGATTCATAATTTGTATATATCTGGTAGCATTCCTTAATCGCTTTAAAGTATGTGGATGTATTTTGATTTTTATTCTTAAGCTCCCTAGCATATTTAGATGAATTATAGAGATGAACACTACTACTTCTTTTATTGTAATACAGAGAACTTCTTGAATTTTCAATTGAACTCCTTTCATCAAATAAATATAACTCATTTTCTAATATAGCTTTTATACATTCAATTGTATTTGACATCTGAACATAATTTTTTGTATTTATTGCTCTTTCATTATGATGATGATTAGAGAAAATATTTATAAATCTATTGTTTATATAAGCATCTAATTTTCTTATTATTTGATTCTTAGTACTTTCGAAAGTATTTGTCATTTTATAAAACCCTACGTATTTAATGTATTTTTGATTGTAGTAACAAAATGTATCTAAAATGTTTAATAATCGTAAAATAATGTATTTTATAGATGTAGATGGTTCTAAAGTAGTAATTTTTCTCATAGTAAAAATTATGAATAATTTAAATAAATATCCATTGATGAGAATTTACAGCGAAATCTGAATCTAAGCTTAATGAATATGAAATAAAATATAAAGGTCCTAACTTATCTTCTATAATTTTTTTACAATCTTTAAAGTTTTTTTGACTTGGTTTAAAATGTCCACTTTCATTATTAATTTCAACTTCATAAGAATTTTCACCTGTTATTATCTCCCCTGCCATTAAGACTTTAAGATTTTTCTCTATTCCATAATTTGTAAAATAATTAGGGTCAAATTTACCAACATGAGCAAGAGTAGGATGTTTTCTAGAGCCTTTAGAATAACTTTCATCATCTTTAGTAATTCTTATTTCAAGATCAGAAGTAGCGTTAATATAGTAAATCACATAGATATAAGTTGTATGTGACTCAAGTATAATACTCTCATCTAATATAAAGCTATCCGTACCATTTTGTTTTATCGCTGATGCTACATTAGCTTCAATACTACGGTCGTAAAGATTATTATTCTCTAATGAGGAAGTATTTATTGCAGTCTCAATCAGAGTATCCTGATCTTGCCCATTAATTATTTTTTTACAATTAGAAATTATTTTATAGTAGCTTGATGTTTGATAGTTTGCACTACTAATTTTTTGTGAAAATTTAGAGCTACTATACTCATTAGTTCGCTTTTCTAAATCATACCCTGATAAATATTTTCCAGTTTCTAATAGGCTTATTTCATTATTTATTATCCATTTTATAGTTGTCGTATTTTCAGCTGCTTCAATATACTTTCTTGTATTTATAGCTCTTTCATTATGATGATGATTTGAAAAAATATTTAAAAATCTATTATTTATATAATGATCTAAATTTCGTATTATCTGCTTTTTTTTTTGATTAAAATCCATTTAGAATCTCCTTTTTAATAAAACTACAACCTTACTAATTCAATAATACTTAGCCTACACATGAGATTTTACCTCTAGAATAAATAACTTTTGACACTCTTCTATTATTTTATAATACCGTGATGGTTTAGTAGTAGCTATATTTTGAGACTCTTTTAAGCTATCGGTAACTTTGCAATATTCTAAATCAAGAGTTTTTTTCTCATTTTCAATGATAAATTTAATTGTTGCTGAACAACTTGCATTTTCTATACAAACTTTTGTATTAACTGCTCTTATATTATCTCCTTGATTAATAAAAACATTTAAAAAATTATTATCTATATAGCTATCTAACTTTTGTATTACTTGTGCTTTTAGTTTACTTAACTCCATTTAATCCCCTTTTTAGAATGACTTGCTGGAATAATAAACTGTAGATATATATAAAATATTTAATAATTGTAAAAATTTGTAACAAGTATATTAATGAACTTTTTTGAAAACTAATATTTTCTTATTATTGGTTACTGTAGAATATTCAAATGTCTTATCATAAACAAATCCTGATTTGATAAACATATCTATAATCTTTTCATTATTGTTGATATTAGCGTATCCTCCATAGTTAGTTTCATATATAGAATCTTTTATATGAACTGCATTAGCTGGATATTTATGATCCGCTAAAACATCGATATATACTCGACTTTTACTATCTACTAAACTCTTAAGTTTAGAAAGTAAAACATATATCTCAATATCTGAAAATTCATATATAAAACACCATAACATCAAGATAGAGTCAAATTTATCGGTAATATCAATATCTAATATAGATCCCTTAACTAATTTAACACTATCTTGAGAAAACTGCTTAACTAACTCATCATAATACCTAGTGTTTAACTCAACTCCAGTTATAGATAAGTTTTTATCTAAATCAAGCAGGTATCTAATAGATCTACCGTAGCCACTACCAATATCTAAGATTTTTGCTGACTTAAATATCTCTGTCTCTATACACTTAATATCAGGAGAAATATCTAAGTCAATATCAGAAGCTAATCTTTTTAACTGATCTATTGTCAAGTTATTGTATAATGCATATTGATTTGGCGAATTAATTTTTAACATATTATCATTTTAATCCCCTTTACTATATCTACTTAATAAAAAAACTTTGAATTTTTTGCTTAGCATATTACCATCTCAATCCTCCTTATTTTTTTGTTAATAAAATGTTTCTTAGTTATAAAGATAACTAACAAATGTATCTAAGATATTTAAGGATTGTAATAATTTGAAACAGAGATTTTTTAGCTAAAAAATAAACTTACGCTAGTCTTTTGAAACTGATATAAAGAATTGATATTAAAGATGCTATATAATAATGTAAATTCTGTATTATGAAATATAAGATAATATGAAAATTGAGAGAATTTCTTGGTCTAGTGGCCTAGAGCTATTAGAGAAGATAAAATTTGATTCTAACCTCTTAAAAGCTCTAAAAAATATTGATAAAAATTACCAATTTGATTTCTATTTAGGCAATTATAAATATGGAGAGCTTATCTTAGATAAAGGTAGCCTTATACTTGATAAAGTCATTTATTCGGACTATTTAAAAGACTTAAATTATAATCAAAGTTCAAATCCAGCAGGAATAATTATAAAAGGAGCTCTTGAGCTATTCTATGAACATAAAGATAGGATAATACCCTATACTATAGCTAAAAAAGGCGATTTATTTGGTTCTTGGTTATTATTAGATAATATTGATAATAGCTTTCAACCAATATTTAACTGGAGCCTCTCTGCTGGCGCAAGAAGTGTATATATGCTACCCAAAATAAGCAGAAATAGAAACCATGATAGATTGTGTAAACAGTTGAATATTAGTATAAATAAACCTACGGATCTAAAAGAACATTGGCATATCTTTAAAGAAATAGCTTATGCTAAAAATAGTAGTTGGGAGTATCAAGTATTATATTTTCCTAAAGAAATAATATACTTTATCAATTCTACTGCGTGGAAATATTTCAAAAGCCAGTTGATCTCTATAATGTGGAATAACTCTAGTTATATGAGAAATCTAGTTTTCTGGAATAGCATTTATAGTATTATTACATCCTTAATTAAGGATATAACATTTCAAGATATTAGCACAATCAAACATTTAATAGGTATTAGTATAGGTGAAAATCTTGGGTTTTGTCCTGCTACAGATAATATTCTTATTCCTCTTAATGATATAACAGAGGCATATTCAAATAACTATAATCTAAAAGAGTTAGGCTATGAAGTTGATATTTTAGTACCAACAAAAGAAAATTTGATTAATACAAATTCAAATAATCAAATATATTATTCTCTACAATACCAAACAAATATTGAATACTTAGATCATAATACTGGATATCAAAGCCATACTAAATATATGGAGCATTTATCAAAAATGATAGATAAAGTAACAGCTATATTACCTAAAATTTCAAATTCAGAATATTCTCCTATAGAAAGAGTATTAAAAACAATAGAATTTTCTTTTTCTAATTTGAATTCAAACGATCTCATACTTAAAGATAAAAGATTTAATATGACAAAAGATAACTTTCCTATAGGAAACAACTTTCTAAGAAATTCAATTATTATACATAAAGCAAACTCTAACTGAGTATATATTGTAATTTAGATACTAAAAGTTTGTGATCTAAAAAATTAAGGGTTATACAATTAATATAATAAATATTATTGTAAATAATATAATCTTTGATTAGTTTTGCTTCCTAAAACAGAACTTCCTAGAGTAGATTTTCCTAGAACAGTTTTTTTATTTTCAAGCCACTCTTCATACCTAGTTATATCTAACTCAGAATGTATATAATCAATGTATTCGCACAACAACCTATATTTAGAAACATATTCGTTATAGTGCAAACCTGATTCCTCTACAGTATTCATAAATATCTCCATCTTTTGATGTAAATTTAATTATATTAATTATATGGTAAGTAACATAATATAGCATTATATTTTAGAGATCAATAACTATTTATTTTAAAATTATTAACAGTTTCAAATAAATATTTCTTTAAATTCATCAAACCTGCTAAACTAAAAAGTTTACTTGATTGTGTTTTTATAATTTATAAATGATTTCAAATATAAAAAATACAAATAATTTTAATGTTTCCATTTCTTTAGGCATTCATAATATTTAGTTACTCACTAATTACAAACATTTACAACTAAGAAATATTATAAAAATATTAATAAATTAATATTAGATCATTATAAAAATTAAAGGATTAATAATGCCTGATAATATCTTTCAAATAAAAGGCCCTATGAACTTACTTGAGTTACAAAAAGCTTTAGGCTATGAAATAAATAAAGGTGGTATGTGTTATGGTATAGCTTATATGGCTATTCAGGCTATTATAAGAAATGATTTTGATACTTATATTGATCGTATTAATTTATTAGATGAATATATGAGTAAACATAATAGTGAAGATGCCGCTATACAAAATTTAGTTTCTGATATAAAAGATGCTGAAGCAAAAAGAAAAAATAAACACAATTTGAATTCTAGAGATATAAAATTATTAAGTATAGTAGCATGGTTAGATGGTATTCAGATTTATCATGGATTAGACATAGTTTCATTAAGTACTCCTTGTTCATATATAGAGAAATTTAAACACAAACTAAATATAAATAATCCACCACCAATTTTTAGATATCAAAGCTATAATACTGGAACCAATTTATTTTCTGGAGATATCTATGAACCTGATAAAACATATCTAAAATCGAATAAATTATGTTTTTTAAATGAAAGTTCAATATATTCTCTTTTTGAAGAAATTAATAGCTCAAATGAGCCTATAGCTTTTTCAATAGGGACAGATAAACATATTATAGCTATTGGCAAAGGTATGAATACTAATATATATCTAATAAATCATAATAAACACAGAATTTTACAAAATAAAGAAGCTTTTTACAAATATATTAAATTTGCTTTTAATGAATCTATTCATGAAATAGATAAAAGTATTATAAGTATATCCAAATTTTCTAACGAAAAATGTAATAGCATTGATACAATTTACGATAAAAACTTACCTATCGAAAAAGTATTATTTTTAGCAATGTTGTATGGTAATACAAATGCTACAAAATACTATATAAAAAAGATACTAGATAGTAGGAAAATGAATAAAGTAGAACTTCTCGAAGCCAAAGGTAGAAATAAATATTCTCCTGGGTTTATATTTGCTTTGATGAATAGTCACTTAGATACTATCGAAGCCTATATTATAGCTATAGCTAATAGTGATATTATTAATTCTTATAAAATATCTCTACTAGCAGCTATAGATATTAATAACGAGCCAGGGCTATGGCATGCTTTATATTACAATAATATCGATGCTATTGGTATTTATCTCAAAACTATTAACAAAAATCACGCTTCAAATATAACAAAAGCTATTATGAATAGTTCTATAGATCAAAAAAAATTAAAAGACACACTTTTAAAATGGGCTCTTGAATATAAGCCCGAAATGCTTAAGCAAAGATCTGAATACCCTCTTCTTATAGAAATATTATCATATAATCGCTCTAATATTTTTAAAGTGTCTAAGACCACATCTATGAAAAAATTTTTTGATAACAGGATATATAAAATGTGGAATTAAAAAATAATTATGTAAATTTATTCTTTAAAATTACATAAATATAATTACTATTTATCCATTAAATTAAAATCTATACTTTATAACTAATTGAAAAATTTTCATTTACATCGCACTAAATTTTTTAATAATAGTTTATACAAATAATTAACCTAAATTAATTTGTGTACCATTTATATTAGTTTCTGTACTTTTTATATTAACTATTGAACTATTAATATCTATACTAGTACTATTTAAGGTTATACTTGAACCACCATTATTTAACGTTATATTATTAGCTGAGCCATCGATGGTTATTTTTAACTCATTTAAACTTATAACTATAGTTTGATTACTTGAGTCTAAAATAATAGATGCTGGATCTGAATTAAGAGTTAGAGTTTCTTGAGTAGTATTACAATTTACAGATACGATTTTACCATCATTACTTGCATTTAAAATAATACCATCCGTATTTTGAGTAATTGTATGTTGAATAGCCATTTTAATTCTCCATTATTCTGTATTTACCGTAAATTGTCCTGGCTCTACAATTTCTATAATACCGCCATAGATACAATTAAGTTTACATTGATTTGTTAGTGCTGGGATATTTCTTATTTTAACTTTTGAAGAACCTGGAGTCCACGATGCCGGGGTAACAGGTATACATGGAGCTGGGGTAAAAACCCCTAGTGCAGCGGCTGTTGCTGCTATCACCTCAGGGTTCGCCGGGCATGAGCACATCCCAAATGTTGGAATATTCTCAATAGGGATATTATCCTCAATAACTGCAGCTGGCAACTTACTAGCGTTAACCATATTATCTGGAATAACTACTAAACTAGTTGGTACTGCCCCAAAGCTACATTTCAGCTGAGCTCCTAAGCAAACTTGTGTTGACATAATATGCCTCCTTTTTATTTATAAGTAATTGATTATTAAATAACTAAATATTAAGGAAATAACAGGAGTTAGTTTAATAAAACTTAGTAATCTAGAAGATGCAGTCCTTAATTGGCTTTTAAATTTAAATGATTTTGATATCGAAATTTTACTTGGTGTATAATCTAAGATTAAAATCTTTAACTGTCTTAAATAAAGACTCCTCTCAAAGAAACTATCTGAATCATACATTCCTTTATAACCATGATTAAGCAAATAATAATACACCCAATAAATATTGGTATAAGCTTGTGATTTTTGCGATATTAAATACTCCAAATACTGATAATATACTTTACCAGCATCTAAAGTCTTGAATAAGCGAGTTTGTAACATCTCATAATCATATCCAGAGGATATCGCTATTATATTTAATCTTTCATCACAATATGCTGCTAAGGCAAATGTAATTAAGTGTGATTGACTATACTTACCTTCTTCACGATTTTTATCTACTAGTATAAGCTGTAGATCAAGAATATCCTTATATAATTGATCTACAAACTGGTAAAAATCTTTTTCATCCTTATTTGTATAAGTATCAATATCATTAATAATCTTATAAAACATAGTTCTCCACATTTATAAAACCTCCATCACATTATTTTTTGAAATATTTACCGTCTTGTCTTTCTGATTATTAGGGTTAATATAAAATTTCCAATTTCCTGAATTAGATTCTTTCTGAAATAAAAAGTAAATAGAAATACCATCTTTATCTGATTTTTCTATAGGTATAGTTTGTTTACCTTTTTCTGGATATATTAGAAAACTAGCATCATTACTACCTTTTTTAAGGTAGTTATCATATACAGTATTAACACTACTATCTAAATAATCATACATCGATTCTTGTTTGACTATTACATAAAAAGGCTGCTTACTATTACTTAATTTATTTGGATTAACTGTTAAGTTAAATGTTGAGCTAGCACAACCTGATAGCATTATGAATAATAGCAATACAAAAACTAATTTCATTATTTTAAAATAATTTTTTACTTTCACGCTAAAACTTTTCATTTTCTAAAACCTTATATGCAAAACTTCCTGATAAACTTCTCTTGTACAACACCTCTCCTAAGGTAAGTGTTTCTAAACCATTATCAATTACTAGCAAGATATCCTTAAAAAAAACATTAAGATCCTTTGTTAAGCTAAATAATTTTTTTGATACTACTTCACAAATTTCTATAAGCTTTTCTCTAGACTCTTGAGTTAACATTCGAAAAAGAATCTTGCCACTTATAATAGCTAATCTCTCTTGATAAACCTTTAATAAAGGCTGATTTAGCTTTGTAATGCCTAAAATACTTCCTTTAGTTTGATTAATATATTCTAAATCAACTATAACTCTATACTTACCTAATGATTGACGAATAAATTGTTCAATTACTGATATTAAATTATTATTATAATCATCTATGGAGAAAAATATTTCTCCATTTCTATAGATATGATTTTGATAAGTTAGTAGTTCTGGATAAAGAACATAATTATATAACATTAACCATTTTTCTAATATTTGGCTTTTAATATTTTCAACTGATGCAATATCTAGGCAAGATTTTAATATAGCTAAATTTTTAGTATCTTTTATTAATAGCCAAATATTAATCCAAATATTAACTATAGTCTTATCTACAGTAACTTTTTTGATAATATAGACAGCATTATCTTGGTTCCAATTAGCATACCAATGTTTCTTATAGCCTGGATAATTTTCATTTATATACCTTATACAATTCTTATAATTTCGTGGAAAAGCTATCATTGAAAACACCCTTTTATTTTAAAAATATGTTTAGTATTTTTTTGTAAAAATATTTCTAATTGCCTAAGATAAAATCTAACCCATTCATGATAGTTTTCTGGAACGCTTTTAAAATACAAGGATATTTGCATGTGTTGATCAATAAAAATATCATTTAACCATGGCTGAATTTTAACTAATGCTGAAATATCAGTAAATTTTAATAAACCTTGCCAATCTTCTAGCTTCCAATTATGAATATAAGGAGTTCTAAGAATTTTTAATAATGGCTCTATTAAATAACTATCATAAACATCCGTTGAATTAGTAATTAAACTTTTAACATCAAGTCTATATGTTGATATATTTTGGTTTAACCACTTGACACTAGTTTTATGATAATTATCCATTAATGCTTGATCTATCTGATAACTAATATATATATCTGCAAAAATAGTTTTGTTAAAAACTTGTGAAATCTGATTAAATTCTAAACCAACCTTACCATCTTTATAAATTACTTTATAATCTATAGGGGCGATTGGCTGCTTATCTGCATATACAGTCAAAACCTCATGAATAAAAAAATCAGAATCAAATTTTTCTTTGGTTTCTAACCAATATATTTCATAGTCTCCATCCATAATAAAGCTAGCACTAATAGTCTGATATTGATTAACAACAGGAATTATATTTGTGTGAAATAAGTCTTTTAATTTTTCTTGATATAGATCCTCTATACAAAAATCATCAATTAAGATTTTTATATTGTTAATTTTTTGTGAAAAGTGCTGAAATAAGTTTACATTAACTCTAAATTGTAATCTTGGATCCGATAAGTTTTGACGAAATCTATGGTTAGAATGTTGCATATAATCATAACCATAACTAACATCCACTTTTCTACTATATATAGAACCATCATCTAAATTAATCGTTAAATGAACACTTTTTGTTTTAGTTAATTTTTCAAATATATGGATAAGCTGTTCGATAGGAATGTGATCTGAATATAGCCAAAAACTAAAATTATTGTCTTGTAAACGAAAAGGTTTAGCTTTGGCTGCAAAAGTAAGTTCTATTCCATTATTTTGACTTTCAATATTTGTAACATCAAAAGGTAATATCCTTGTTGAAATTGGTGAGTATAAAATTTGTTGTTGCTTTGATAGATTTATCCTAACTTGTTGTTCTAAATCAATATAGTTACTATCATCTTCAAAATAACAATCTGATATTTTAATATAACATCCTTTAAAAGTAGGAGTTAACATATGAGGAAAATGAGCTTTTACCTTAGATGAATAAAGACATTTTGTATAGTTTCGAAAATCATTTTCCACCTGAGATTGTAATTGATTAAGAGCACTCATCATCTCTTTTATTGTAATATTTTTATTTAAAGATAGTTCGTCCATAAAAATTACCTACTACAAAATTTATTTATTTAACCAAATACTAGGATATTCAACATGAAATGAAACTTTTGTTTCATTTTTATTAAAACTCCAAGTAAAATTATTGTTATTTTGATCGGCAGATTTTAACAACTTCCAAAAAGACCAATAACCTTGCTTTGCGTGTTGAGATACTAAATTTTTGCTTTTATTATCTGTACTTAATATTGCAATTGATGAGATATTATCTAACCACCATTGAATTTTAAAAGTTTGCTTGATTCCACCAACTCCAATATCCGAAATAGTATTTTTATCGGATGATAAAATACCATCATAATAAGATATTTTTTTATCTTTAAAGAAATACCAAGAGCTTTCTGTATGATTATAATTAGGTAAAATATCCGAAGTACTAAGACAAACGTCTATAGTTTGTGGATTCCCATTAGTATCCCAAAGAAGATTTCTTAACTCCTGCATCTTTTTAAGTTGCTGAATTTGATCATTAGTAAGCCACTTATCAGCATGATAAGCTTTAATCAAAGCTGCTATTTTTGAGTAGGATTTCCAAAATGAGCCTTCTTTATCAGCTATATTAGTTAAATCTTTTGGACTTATTTCATTATTAGAGTTTGCGTCAAAAGGAAAAGAACTAAAAACTTTATTATATATTGGAGATAAGTTCTTATTCCAATAGTTTTGTATATACTCTTGTAAGAGTTTAGTTGTCACTTGATCACTAACTATAGCAGATTGTGAAATAACCATATTAAGTTTTGGTGTTAGTTCAACAGTTTTTAGAAAATCATCCATTTGTGTTTCAAAAGGATGTTTATCCTTTTGATAAAGAGCTATCAAAATCTCTGGATTTGATTTTATCACTTCTAAAAGTTTAATATTCTTTTCTATAAGCTTGTTATAATTATCAATACTTTTATAGAAGTTATTAATCCCTTTAAATCCATCATCCGATAAAAATGAGCTTTTTGTATCTAAAGTATTTTTTTGAATAATTAATAGCTGCGATACCAGTTCTGATGATCCTTTAATTTGCTTCAACTCTGATATTAAGAGATTAATATCATTAGAATTAATTTTAAGAAGATTATCTAAACTATTATAATAGTATTTTTTATAAGCTAGTTTATATTCAGTTAGTGACTCTTTAAACTCATCATATAAAGGATCAATATTTATTCCTATTGTAGTATATTTTTTGGCTGTAGCCGAAAAATTACTATCTAAAGCCTGTATATTGTTTTTATAGTATTTATAGCTATAGTATTTTTTAGATGATATATCTAAGTTTAATTTAAACTTATCGCTCACACTTTGTAGCATAAAACTAGCTAATTTTTTATCCCATGAGGTTTTAGCTACTTGCTGGATGCTTGTTTCAAGATTAGATAGTTCTTGAACCCTATCATTGATATTTTTTGTATTTACTATTTTTAAAATAGTATCTCTTAACTCTAAATATGTAATAAAATGATCTAGAACTATTTTTTGCTGTGCCGATAGTTTAAGATTTGTTTTATTACTACTTATTTGAACATCTAATTTATGATCTTTAGATACTTGAGCTAATAATGCTAGTTCTAAAGCTTGATTTGTAGCCTGCTTATTTAATGAAACTGCTAGCGGATCTTTTTCATTAAATATATTACTTGTAAAACTATCTGCATACTTAATAGTATTATCATAGTTTATCTGATTCAATGATAATTTATAAACTTTACTACTATTAGTTTTTTCATGTTTAACTTGTAACCATACAGCTAAAACATTTTGAGGAATCCGAGAAACTTTTGACCATAGCCATAAATTATTAGAAACTAGCTCTCTTTCAGTAGTATTACCCATTTCATTTTGAATAATATCTAATGCTAACTTCTGTATTGGAGCATCATTTTTTACTGATTTTTTAAGTATAACTTCACTATATATATACTTTCTCCAAAATGAATCAAGTTCTTTTTTTACAGCATTATGATAGGCTAAATCAACTATATAATTATTATAAAAAGCTTTATTCAAACTAGATTCATAATTTTTTATGTTAATCTCGTTTAAAGGCTCTTGATATCTAGAATTTGATGATATGTTACTAATTACATTTTTAATATTATTCTGATCTTGATACCACCCAAAAATATATCCTCCTATCACAAGTAGTATCAAGATAAAGCTAGCTATTTTTTTAACTTTTTTTATAAATTTTTCATTAATTAAGCTTTTATAAACATAAGCCTTATTAAGAGGAGTATTCCTTTTTAAAAGATTGACTCCAAAACCTTTGTAACTTGCTACCTTATAAGATACTTCAGCTTGCAATAAATTGATAAAATATTCTAATGCAATACATTTATATAAAAAACAATATAAATCCCTAATCTGTTCAGTAGTAAATGGTTGTTCACTTAAACCAAGTTGCTTATCTAAATGCTTTGTAGTAACTGAATTTAACCACGATATAGATGGCCTTTGATTTAACCAAAAATTATTAATATCTGCAATTCGTGTATATTCACACCAAGATTTATAAATATGACTATCTTCTTGCTCATTTATATTTATTATATAACTAAAGTTACTTGATAAATATTTAGCAATAGAATTAAAACAATAACTAACAGGCTCTACTAAATCATCTAATTTATTTTTTTGTGAATGTAGATCTACGTTTACTATAATTGAATTTATGCGTCCCCGAAAAACTTTGCTAAGCAAACCTTGAATATTTGTTTCACTTACTTTTGCTTGATATAGTGTTTGAGGATTAATACAAAGACTTAATTGTTTCATATTAAATTTAAAACAAATACCAAATTCACTATCAATTTTTATAGAATCATCTATTAATATATTTTTCTTGGCAAAGAATACTCTAATTTTTTGCCAAAAACTTAATGACTTATAAAACTCTATATACTCTTGATTTAGAATATTAATTTTAAATATTTTTGCAAAAAATCTATTTATCTTACCTAGACTTTTCTTATAAAAAAGAGACCTTTGAATAAGTTTTTTATACATTTTAATCATTAAAATAAATACTATAATAACTACAGCTACTATAATAAATATTGAAATATTGCTCTGTTTTAAAAATGCTAATTTCATTTTATTCCTCACTATAAATCAAAGACATCTGACTTTTATCAGATATAAATTGAGTTTTGTTATTTGATGTTTGTGAAAATATCTCTAAAGAACCCTCTGTCAATGTTTGATTTTCAGCTTGATGTACAATTCCAGCTAAATCATTAGCACCGAATGTCATTTTATTAATTTGAGAATTTTTATCAAAAGATTGATCTAACATACTATGCCACATAACTTTATCTATCTTGCCATTTTCTTGACTTAAACTAATAGCAACAGGTGTACCTCTACGTAAAGGCATAACAGCATGATCATGTAACACAAAATATGGTAGAGTTATATCAAAACATGTAGCTGATCCATTTAAAACTGAAGGTATACGAACTATATAGGAAATCTCTTGAGAACTATGATCATGCATTAAAAAAGCAGTTTGATCTGCTGTGAAATTCTTATTAATATCTACTTGAGAATCAGGTTCATTTGCCGCCACAACAGAATATATTGTATCTTCACCAGAGATAGCACTATCAATCCAGCCATAGATATTTAAATCTTTAGTAATCTTATTAAAATCTGGAAAAGATGGTGCTAAATCATTAGTGGAGCATACTTGTATTGATATATTAAGACCATGATTTAATTGATAGTCTAAGCTAGAAACATTTTCAGTTGTTGCAGATTTTGTATATTCTGATGTCTGGCCAGCATATATTGCTATTCTATTATAATTTTTAAATGATATCTTTGAACTACATATTACTAGATTTCCAGTATATTGTGGCAAAATTTGTTGATATTCTTGTGGTAAGCAAAATATATTTTTTGGTAATATAGTAAAATCTGCAGGAAAGTAGCATAATTCCAAATTTGTATATTTCAATTTTTTTTCTATATTATTAATTTCATTTGTATAAAAACTTTGAGCATACCCAAACTGTGATGATGGTACAGGATATTCAAATATAAAATCTTTTGATGCTAATATATTTTGGCTAGATGCATATAAATTAACAACAGGAGGACTATTCTGATCTGCCCAATGTTGATTAATTAAATTGACGTTACTAAAACTATAGTTTCCTATCTGATTTACAATTTTTCTAATTATACCTACAGGTAGTTCAATATTTGTAGTGTCTGTGGTTCCAGGTTCAGCTAAATTAATAATACTATAGCTTGGATCTATACTTGAATAATCATAAGCTAACTGTAGTTGATAATGTCTCAATGTGGAAAAAAAGAAATCATAAAAACTATGACTAGGGTAATCACAATTTACACATATAAAGTTATACTTATTATTAAAAATATCAATATCATTTTGAGTATAACTAACTAAACCATTGAAATTTGTAAATATATCGTGAAATACATCAGCATAAGTAGACTGAGGATATATCTTAACTGGATAGTGTTGTTTGGCTATAAATGCAAAAATATCAGTGAATAATATTTTACATGATAAGTAATGTACTCCATACGTAAAGCTAGATATATTACTTACTTGATCTATTAACTCTATTGCATTATCTTTTGTAAGATCAATATAACCTCTAATACTCCAACAATTTTGTGTATTTGGATTAGGCTGACTATTATCTGGCTCAAGATCTTCTTGATATTTTAATTCAATTGCAAATTTATTCTGATAATTAGCTAAATTACTCCACAAACTTTCTTCATCAGGATTATATGGAACATTAAAAATAAGTTCTCCACTAAAACCATATTGTTTAAGATCAAGATTTAAATCACGAATTTGGCTTGTATGTAAGTATTTTACGTTTTCAGTATTTAATGATAGGTCATCATTTAGAAGAATTAAGCTAACTTGCAATCTCCCATTAATAGTGTAATCATTCATTTGCTTACTTGCAAACCATGTATCATATAACTGTGCAAACTTAAGATCTTCTATACTCTTAGGAGCACTATAATTAAATATTGATTTTAACTCTTCTATAGTACTCGTATTTAAGTCATTAAATTTAATCTTACCAGTCAATATGCCATCAAATTTACTAGCCATAATTCACCAACCTAATTTACTTTGTCATTCATTTTAGTCATATCAACTATAAGTAATCTTCTTGCTCTCTTACATTTACACCAGTATTAATCTCTTGTATTAATATATCTTTAACTCTTACTAATGAATCATCCGTACAAAAGCCATCAGGGTCACTATTGAACATTTGAGATAGCATTGACCATAATGGATGACTAGAGAGGCTTAATTGGTGCATTAAATGATCATAAACATTGGCAGTATCTTTTAAATATGGATAAAAAGTTTCAGGAAAATATTTAATAGGATCAAACTCTTTTAAAGCTGAACTAATTATTTGGTATACAACAGCTGCTTTAAGCCAAGATTGATCACTTACAAGTTTTTGATAAATCTTAATATTTTTTAATAACTTATCCCATTCGCAACTTGGATTTAAGCTAAATATTTCTGGATTATCTTTTTTAATTTCTACTACATCAACACTTATATCATCACAAGCTTGTTCATCGTTACATTTTTCTATCTCTTCTAGAACCTGAAATGTCATACAGGTATCTTTAAGCTGATAAATTTGGCTTATATTTATGGATGAAAAACTCTCTTTAATAAATGTTATATATTCTTCGAAAGCATCATTTAAGGAAGATTTATTACCCTCAAAATAAGCATTAGGATTTTGTCTTGTAAACTTAGCACATGTAAGCATATTTGTATGAAGCCATTCGACTATAGAGCTATATGCCTTGATACGAATCTTATTCTCATCAACTTTGCCTAAAAAAAATTGATGTATCTTAATTAAATCAATAACAATTTCTGCATTAATATCAAAATTTGTAGATTCATACCAATATCCAAACTTAGCATAAATAGCATAACGTGGATCCAGACATCCTTTATTAATTTGTTCTAAAGATTGATCCTTGGCACTTAAATACTCCTCTCGTTCCAAAGCTTGATATATTGGCTCAAAATCATCTACTTGTGCTCTATAATAAGAATCCTGAGTTTCTATATTTTTTATAATCTCAAACATTTTTTCTTACCCTTTTTTATATTAACTTTAAAATATATTTGAGATATTAATGTATGGAATTATCTTAAATATTTACAATATGTAACATTTTGTAACTTGTATATAAGTTGATTTGATTTATGATAAATATAGTTAGTACCTAACTAAAACAATATTTATAATTTAGTTTTTTAATACTTTAAAAAAAACTCCTTTAGAATATCGTTATGTTCAGAGCTAATAATTATAACCTTTAGTTCTTTAATAACCTTTTGATACGTTGTTACCATTTAGTTAGATAATATTTGGGGCTGTCCTAGATAACTAAGTTATGTTAGGATGGTTTTGATGAGAAAAAGTAGATTAAGTTCATACAAACAAGATAAATTAATA
>NZ_JAWUZH010000088.1:0-1668 GCF_036281795.1 Francisella sp. 19S2-4 | reverse complement strand
AAAATACTAATATCTGTAACATCTGTATTTTACAAAATATATCTAACAATTTGGGATATTAATTCAACAGTCTTTTTCAGATATAAGAATAATATCTTTATGTTTAACAAGGTTTATTTCATGACCATTAGGTCTTATATCTTGGCAATCAAGAGGTTTTATAAAAAATCTTAATCCATTTTCAGCTTGTTCAAAAATATAGTCATCAAGATAAGTATCAAATGTTGGTATCAACTTTCTAAATTCATATATAGAAATATAACTTTTACTTAAAATAATTTGTTCTTCAGTCATTAATAACACACCTCCCACAGTGTTCCCAATAGATTAAGCACTTACAAACACTTGGGTAATGTCTTTCGGTTGGCCTACCTAGAAAGTGCTTAATTAGTTAATTTAAGAATAGACTTAGAATATTAAGATATCAAGTATCACAATATATGATGATGTTTTGTTGCTGCAGCAATTATAAAAATACCAAAACCATACCCCTTTTTAGTCACCAGTGTACATTGTGGCGTACATTGAGATAATTTTTATTTTTACAAACCTATATTTATCAATACTTTAAGACACCTAGTTCAAGTCCCGCAGACCTTTTACTAAATACTAAAAACCCTTTAGAATGTTAGATACTTTAGGACTTTTATTGTCTAGGGTAGCTAACGCCCGAAAGAATACAGCCCAAGTATTTTGGCAATACTTAAATGGTTTGATATGGTTAAGTATCCTAAATCTTTGGATATGACAATAGAGCATTTTAGAAGATGCTTATCTAAAAGAGGTAATTTAGTTATTAAAAACCCCTTTTTATATACAGATAAAACAGATAAGGAGTTAGCTAATCTACTATCAGATATATATAAGAAAGGAGGGTTTGCTCATTTAAATTCGTCTAGTATTTCTTATAGAAATTTAGAAGATTTATTTATTGAAATTGATAATATGGGACATGAATTTAAAGAAGAATTTTTTAAAAGAGCTTATGAATATTTTTTTTGTAAAAACACTCAAAGATATATGCATAAAAAATTAAGAGATTTTGAGTTTTATAATATAAACAGTGATTTTGAATACAAATATACAAAATCTAAAAAAAACATAAATAAACAAGATAATTCGAGTATAAAAGGTGATGTTAATTTAGTAGTTAATACAAACTACCCTAAATCGAAAATTCAAACTGATTTTTTGAATTGGTTAAATGAAGTTAAAAAGGACAATAAACAAGTAAATTTAACTATTGCAAAAGTAAAAACACGAATAGATACATATAAAATATTTCAAGTTAAAGACTTATTAGATTATGCTGAAGCTAATAATTTAGATATTACAAATGAAAAGATAATAGAACTTGTATCGCCTGACAAATATAGTGATAGAAGCTGGGGAAAAAAGTTAAAAGATAAGGCAGAAGAAATATTTTCTAATCAATTCTTGATGGGCTTAGAACCATAAAATCAAAATGTGACCAATTTTTTAAAAAAATAGCTCAAACTAGATTTCATTAAGTCAAATTATCATTTATAGCAGATATGAAGCAAAACTATTGGATTTTGATAAAAATCCAAGAGGTTGCTGCAGCAATTAAATTAAAAAGACTGTTGAATTAATATCCCAAATTGTTAGATATATTTTGTAAAATACAGATGTTACAGATATTAGTAT
>NZ_JAWUZH010000087.1:0-1833 GCF_036281795.1 Francisella sp. 19S2-4 | reverse complement strand
TCATAAATTAAAACTCCTATTAACCATATACTATTAATTTTATATTTTTTTTTATTAAGTCTTAATTTACTTTTGATTAAAAAGGAGTATTGTTAATTATATGGGGAAATATTTGAGGTAATTTAAGATGATAGATCAAGAAAAAACAGAACTTAGTTGTTATCAAGTTATAGCTAAATCTTTTTCAAAACAAGGAGTTGATTTAGCTTATGGAGTAATTGGAATACCTGTAACTCAGTTAGCATATGAGTTTCAAAAAACAGGCATAAGATATATAGGTATGAGAAATGAGCAAACAGCGTCAATGGCTGCTGGTATTTCTGGATATCTAAAGCATAAATCTTGTATCTGTTTAACAGTTAGTGCTCCTGGTTTTATTAATGGATTATCAGGATTAGCAAATGCTACTATGAATGGCTTCCCGATGATTTTAATTAGCGGTTCAGCTAATACTATTTTAGCAGGCGCTCATCAGGGAGATTTCCAGGAATTTGATCAATATTCAGCGGCTAAAGAGTTTGCTAAAGCATCATTTAAAATAACAGATATTACAAATGCTCACAGGGTTATATCTAGAGCTGTTAGAGTCGCAGAATCAGGCAGACCGGGAGGTGTATATATAGATATACCATCTGATGTTCTTCATCAAACTATATTTGTAGATGTTGGAAATAATGCTATTTATGGTGAAAAAAATGAATCCTTACATGATTTAACTCCAAATAAACAATCAGTAATAAAAGCTATAGATATGCTTAGTAAAGTAAAAAAACCTCTTATTATAATTGGTAAAGGTGCTAGTTATTCTAGAGCAGAGGATAGTTTAAGAGAGCTTGTAAATTATACTAAAATTCCTTTTATTTCTTCTTCTATGGTAGAGGAGTTATAAGTGATTCTAATAATTTATCTGCTTTGTCAGCTAGATCATATGTGATGAAAAATACCGATTTAGCGATATTTTTTGGTGCAAGAATTAACTGGATGTTTAATCATGGAGCTGATGATAAGTGGAATCCAGATTGTAAATATATACAGGTAGATAGCTGTGAAGAAGAGTTTGATAGTAATGTACATATTGATAATCCTATTTTAGGAGATTGTAGTTTAACAGCTAGTTTATTACTAGATGAACTAAAAGAGAAAGCTCTAAAAATAGATACAGCTTTATGGCTATCTGACATTGACGAAGTTAAAAATATAAATACACATAAATTACTTCAAAAAGTTGACTATGATAAAACTCCAATGAGTTTTGTTTCAGCATTTTTCACAATTAAAAAAGTTATGGAGAATCACGAGAACCTTAGTATTGTAAATGAAGGTGCTAATACTCTTGATATAGGTAGAATGATTTTACCAATTTGTAATCCACGTAGTAGGCTTGATTCAGGTACTTGGGGAACCATGGGTATAGGGATGCCTTATGCAATAGCTGCTGCAATATGTAATGGTAATCCAGTCTTAGCTGTTGAAGGAGATTCTGCCTTTGGATTTAGTGGAATGGAAATTGAGACGATATGTAGATATAACCTACCTGTTATTGTCATTATTATGAATAACGGTGGTATATATAAAGGAGATAATGAAAGCTTTTATAAAGATGATCCATCTCCTGGAAGTTTTATTCCTAATGAGAGTTATGAAAAAATGATTGAAGCATTTGGAGGGGATAAATATCTCATTAAAAATACAAAAGAGCTCGAAGAGACTTTAGAGGTTGCAATTTCTAATAGAAGACCTGCGATACTAAATTGCTTAATTAAGACTGTTGAATAAATCTTTCAATTTCTATGAATAGGAATATTTTTGCTATTTTTAGTAAAAACTTAGCCT
>NZ_JAWUZH010000086.1:0-2479 GCF_036281795.1 Francisella sp. 19S2-4 | reverse complement strand
TAATATCTGTAACATCTGTATTTTACAAAATATATCTAACAATTTGGGATATTAATTCAACAGTCTTTAAGAGATATTGGACTTGTCTCAAATGCCATATTCATAATTGGTAAATAAATAAAACATAATTGTAAAATCAACATTAGAATAATACCTATCCAAATATATTTATTACTAAATAAACCTATTTCAAACACACTTTTATCTATCGACCTACTATTTAATAAATACATTGCCTCAACAACAATAAAGACTGTAGTTGCTACAGTTCTTGCCTGTTCTATAGTTGTATTTTTTACAAATAACTCATACCAAAATAATAAAAATGAAGATCCTACTAAAATTAACCCAACTATTATTATCTTGATTATTAAACTTTGATTAAGTATAGCTATATTGGGACTATTTGGTTTACGATTCATAATATCATGTTCTTTAGGTTCAAAAGCAAGCATTAAACCTAAGAAAACTGCTGTTGTCATATTAATCCATAGTATTTGAATAGGTGTTACAGGTAGAGTTACACCTAAGAAAATAGCGATTAAAATAATTAGTCCCTCTCCTAAGTTTGTTGGTAAAGTCCAAGTTATAAATTTAGTTATATTATCAAAAATTCCTCTTCCTTCTTTAACTGCTAATTCAATAGTTGCAAAATTATCATCTGTTAAAATCATATCAGCAGCATCTTTAGAAACTTCTGTTCCTGTTATTCCCATAGCAATGCCAATATCTGCCCTTTTCAAGGCTGGAGCATCATTAACTCCATCTCCTGTCATAGCTACTATATTGTTTTGCTGCTGAAGTAACTTAACAATTCTTAATTTTTGCGTAGGTGTAACTCTAGCAAATACATTAGTTTCTTTTAACTGTTGTGCCAAATCATTATCATTAAGTTTCTCTAGTTGTTCTCCTGACAGAACTTCAGAATAAGTTTCATTTATAATACCTAGCTGACTAGCAATTGCTTGTGCTGTTAAAACATGATCTCCTGTTATCATTTTTACAACTATACCTGCAGAATGACAACGTTTTATTGATTCAATTACCCCAGGTCTAGGAGGATCTATAATACTTTGAAAGCCAACAAAAATAAAACCATCTTGCATATCCTCATCTAAAATAGATTCATTAAAAGTATCTTTATATGCAAATGTTAAAATTCTCATCCCCTGAGATGAAGCCTCTTTATAATAATTTAATAATTTTTCTCTATCTATAGCTTCTAAACTACCATCTTTATTTAAAATATTATCACTAATAGAAAAAACCCTCTCAATAGCACCTTTTATATATATCCTATTTAAACCATTATCCCTCTTAAATAAGGTAGCCATATATTGTCTTTCTGACTCAAATGGTAAAGTATCTATTTTTATACTTTTGCTCATAATATCTTTATAATTAAGACCCGCTTTAATAGCAGATAAATACAAACAAATTTCTGTTGGATCCCCTTCATATACTGGTTCTTCATTCTCAATATCATATGAACTATCATTACATAATATTCCATTTATTAAGCACTCTTCTAATGCATTATCTTTACTTACAGAAAAAATGTGATCATTTTTTATAATACTTCCTTCAGCATAATATCCTTGTCCGGAAACCTCATAAAAACCATTATTTGTCCAGATTTTCTTAACAGTCATCTGATTTTGTGTTAAAGTTCCAGTTTTGTCTGAGCATATTACTGTAGCACTTCCTAAAGTCTCTACAACAGGTAGTTTTCTAACAATAGCATTTTTCTTTGCCATTCTAGATACTCCTATTGCTAATGTTGCTGTAATTGCAGCTGGAAGACCTTCTGGTATAGCACTAACAGCTAAAGCAACTATTGCTTTAAGCATATAAAAAATATCTTCTCCTCTATATATACCTACGATTAAAGTAAATAGAGCTAATCCTAATATTAGATATAAAAGTTTCTGACTAAAGATACCTATTTTTTTTAACTAATGGAGTTTTAAGAGCTTCTGTATTTTCTAATAAACTTGAAATTTTACCTATTTCAGTTTGCATTCCTGTTGCTACAACAATTCCTTTACCTTGACCATTCGTAACAAAAGTTGAAGCATATGCCATATTTACTCTTTCAGACAAAATAATATCATTATTCAAATTATCTATTTTTTTTAGTATAGGAATAGATTCTCCAGTTAAGGCTGCCTCTTCGATTTTTAAATGATTTAAATCAAATAGACGTGTATCGGCAGGAACTTTATCACCTGCTGTTATATAAATAATATCTCCTGGAACAAGATCTTCACTTAAAACCTTCTTCTTTTTTCCTTCTCGCAATACTATTGCTTCAGTTTTAACAACATTTGATAAGGCTTCTAAAGCATTTGTGGCCTTAACCTCCTGAATAAATCCAACTATAGAATTTATAAGGACAACACCAAAAAGACTGTTGAATTAATATCCCAAATTGTTAGATATATTTTGTAAAATACAGATGTTACAGATATTAGTATTT
>NZ_JAWUZH010000085.1:0-2583 GCF_036281795.1 Francisella sp. 19S2-4 | reverse complement strand
TAATATCTGTAACATCTGTATTTTACAAAATATATCTAACAATTTGGGATATTAATTCAACAGTCTTTTATATATATTTTAATGATGTTTATTATCGCTATAGCAATAATTATTTAGATAAAAATATAATTAATTCACTAAAAATAATAAACTCTTATATCATTTTCCATCTTTTATAAATTTAACCTTAGTTTTCTTTATTGATTGTTCTGTTATAGGATTTATTATTAGATCGTAAAAGCTAATAAATGTATTTACTGTCTACATATCAATACCTGATAGGTTTTATGTTCTGCTTTTAATCTAATTACACTGTTACTTCTGTCATAAATAACTATAATTAATACATGAGCAGTTGTTAGGAAACAATAATGGACTCAGATTTAAGCCTTATAAAATACTATAAAAGGCGTATTCTCACCTTTAAAAATAAACTAGATAGTTTAGACCCTGAGTCCTCGGATCTTCAGCCTCTTCTAGATTTTCAATCCTACTTGATTAAACAGATTGTTAGGGATGAAAAGAGATTAAAGCGAAGAAAAGATGAGCTTATAACTCTAAAGCGTAGCTTGAGAGATAAGGGTTTAGGAAAAGAGTCTTAAAGGAATTAATTAAGAAAAGAAAGGAATCTATAGCTGGCAATAAATACCTCCTTTATCTTTGGCGGTGTTTTGGGGACGGTTTGGTTTTTAAGTTCATAAGTAAATGGAATCTAAAACGATTCCTATACGAAGCTGATTCAGCGGAAATCAAGCAGGTGTCGGGAAACATTGGTGGAAAGGATGGTCTTGAGCAAGAGTTGGCTCATCTCACTGATGCAATTGAAAATAATGTTCCAGCAATCTTATGCGATCTTACAAATGTAATACGTCATGGTGATTTATGCCTTCTCGGAGCCTCCGATCCTGTAGTTATTGAAGTAAAAAGTAGCCAAAACAGAAATAAAAGAGTTGAGCGCCAGCTGGAATCCATAAGAAATATTCACAAATACCTTAAGGAAGATGTTGGAGACATCGGTGGTGTTGAAGGCATGCGGCGAATTGATTTGCATAGTGAGGAAAGTCACCATGGAGAGGCTTTTAATAAAGCTCTTGATCTATCTAAAGACAGTCCCTACGTGAAGTTAAACCCCGAGGAAGGGTTATATTACATCGTTCTAAATACTGCTTATGAAAAAGACTACGAAGAAATATTCGAAGGTCTCGAGAAGACTGTCGTGTACATGCTAAATCAGGCAAAAACTGAACAACGCTGGGATAATTACTACCCTTTTGTTTTATCAATTAAAGACCCAGGCAATCTATATAGATTTATAGCTGGTGATATTTATGTTTTGGTTGCGATTAGCATCATTGTACTTAAAGATATGGCTTCTGATATTGGCTATGAGCTAGAGGTTTCTGAGTATGAAAATGAGGCCTTTATTTTTAGTAAACATCTTGATAGCTATGATGAACCCTTTAGAGCTATTGTTTCCGAGCACTTTTTTGGGAGGCTTGGGTTGGAATTCATGACCTTAGAGTGGTTCTTTGAGAATGAAAAGAAACTATTAGGAGATATAGAGGCTGAGGTTAAAGGTGCAATGGAAAATGCCTAACAAGGCGCTCGTTTGCACCGTACAGCTTAATCTTTATGTGTAATCGGAAATTTAGCAAGGAATCTCGTAATGACAAAGCGAAATCGTAAAATTGGGTCCATAAAAATGGAGCTTCTGACAAAATCCAGAGAGTCGATGCTTGCTGCAGTCCAAATCTTCAACAATCCTAATATCCAATTTAAATCCGAAAGCTTTATTGTTTTATCCAATATAGCATGGACATATTTGCTTCACGCTTACTACCGCTCTAAAAGTATTGAATATCGCTATTATGATCAACAAGGACAAAGAAAACGCTACCACAAAACAAAAAAAGGAGCTGACAAACATTGGGAGCTGGAGCGGTGCTTAGATGACCGAGCTTGTCCCATTGATAAAGTGGCCAAGTCCAATTTGAAATTTCTCATAGGGCTTAGACATGAAGTTGAGCACCAAATGACAACAAGAATCGATGACTATCTGAGTGCAAGGTTTCAGGCTTGCTGTTTAAATTATAATGAATACATAAAGTCTCTCTTTGATAATGACCTTGGTATAGATAAACATCTCTCATTTTCCCTTCAATTTTCATCTATTAAAGAAGAGCACGCTAATCAGCTAAAAGAATTTTCTGATTTACCAGAAAATATCTCTTCTTATATTAATGGCTTCGATTCAGAACTCCCGCAAGCCGAATACAATGATCTAATATATTCATATCGGGTTTTATATGTTCCAAAATCAGTGAATCATAAAGGTCAGGCTGACAAGGTAATTGAATTTATTCCAGCAAATTCTCCAGAGGCAGAAAAGTTAAATAAGGAATACGTCCTAATCAAAGAGAAAGAAAAAACCAAATATCTGCCTAGCGAAATTGTAAAAATTATTAATGGTATGGGTTATATAAAATTCAAGCAGCATCAGCATACAAAAGACTGTTGAATTAATATCCCAAATTGTTAGATATATTTTGTAAAATACAGGTGTTACAGATATTAGTATTTTAA
>NZ_JAWUZH010000084.1:0-2635 GCF_036281795.1 Francisella sp. 19S2-4 | reverse complement strand
TAAGGCTAAGTTTTTACTAAAAATAGCAAAAATATTCCTATTCATAGAAATTGAAAGATTTATTCAACAGTCTTTATCATAGTAATTTTAAATTTCTATAACATCTAAAGTCTCACAAAGCTCCCAAAATATTTTTTTGACTGGAGATATTAATGATTCTTTTCTCATTACTACACCAACAGATATATCTGGTAGACCTTGAGTTTTTATTATATTTACAGATTTAGATAGATGGCTATGTTTTAGTATCACCTCAGGCACAATAGAAGTTCCTATACCAGATGATACTAATGACAAAATAGCCTCGTTACCATCAACATCACCATATATTTCAGGTTTTAAATTCTGCTTCATAAACCACTCATCTAAATTACTACTACCAATATAATGAGATGGTCGAATAAATGGTATATCTTTAGCTGCTTGTTTTAAACTTTTAACTTTTCTTGTCGAAGGCGCAATCATTACCATTTTTGTAGTTAAAACTTCTTTGACGCAATAGTTAATAGGGATATCTTTTGAAAGAATGCCTATAATAACATCTGTAGTATCTTCTTCTAGTTGACTAGTACAATTTTTTATCGAACCTGTAGTTAACTGTATTTTTATACCAGGATAATCAATATGTAACTTTTTAATAATATTAGGTAGAACCACATATGATGCTGTTACTGTACACGATAATCTAATATCTCCCATTATCTGCCCTTTCTTAGGATGTAATATACAATTTAAATCTTCATATTTTTGAAGCATTTCTTTAGCAAATTGATAATAAACCTTTCCAGCATCAGTTAATCTAATATTTCGACTATCTCTTTCAAAAAGTACCGCTCCAATTTCTTGCTCGATTCTTTGAATAAGTCGAGTTAAAGCTGAAGGCGTTAAAAAACATTTTTCACTAGCTCTACCAAAGTGTAAAGTTTCAGCCAATATCTTAAATGCATTTAATTCTTTTTTATCAATCATAATCATAAACTATTGCGATTTATGCAATAAATAATTGCAAACTTTTCACTTTATTTCAAGCTACACTTTATATAAAGTGTATACAGGTTAATAATAAAAATAGTCAAATACTGGAGACTGCCATGAAAATTCAAAGCAATATTTTCGAAGTTAAAGAATATAATTTAGGTGGCCACAATGAAACTATCGTTGCTGGCGGACGTCATCTATTTGAAAAGTTACCTCAAGCATTTGAAGGAATTAAACAAATTGGTGTAATTGGTTGGGGATCTCAAGGTCCAGCACAAGCCCAAAACTTACGTGACTCTTTAGAAGGAACAGGCATTAAAGTTAAGGTTGGTCTACGCGCTGGTTCAAGCTCTGAAAAAGAAGCTGAAGCTGTTGGCTTTACTAAAGAAAACGGCACTCTTGGAGAAATGTTTGATGTTATTAAAGAATCTGATATGGCTTTAATATTAATATCAGATGGTGCTCAAGCTAAACTTTATGACAAGATTATATCTGCTGTTAAACCTGGGGCAACTTTAGGATTCTCACATGGTTTCTTAATTGGTTTTGTTGAAAGTATTAATTACAAGATTAGAGACGATATCAATATTATTGCAATGTGTCCTAAAGGCATGGGACCTTCTGTTCGTCGTTTGTATGAGCAAGGTAAAACAATAAATGGCGCAGGTATTAATAGTAGTATTGGTGTTTATCAAGATGTTAATGGTAAAGCAACTGAACAGGCTCTAGGTTGGGCTATAGCTTGTGGCGCACCATTTGTATTCCCAACAACTATAGAAATGGAGTATCGTTCAGATATCTTTGGAGAAAGAGGCGTTTTACTTGGTGGTGTTCACGGAATTATTGAAACTTTACATAGATATTTCACGAACAATGGCATGGATAAAGAAGAAGCTTTTCGTCGCACTGCTGAAGCAATTACTGGTCCTATATCTAAAATCATATCAACTCAAGGTATGAAAAAAGTATATGAAAACCTAAATGATGAAGATAAGCAAAAATTTGAAAACGCTTATAACGCTTCTTACATTCCTTTATATGACATCTTAATTGAATGTTATGAAGATGTTGAAAGCGGTAACGAGATTCGCTCAGTTGTTATGGCTGGAGCACGTCATCATCGTCTACCGATGGGTAAAATTGACAACACAGAGCTATGGGAAATTGGCAAAAAGGTAAGAGCAGAACGTGATCAACATGATACACCTATTGATCCTATCACAGCAGGTGTATATATAGCTTGTATGATGGCTCAAACTGATGTTCTAGCTGAAAAAGGCCATGCTTACTCTGAAATAGTTAATGAATCTATTATAGAAGCTGTTGATTCGCTAAACCCATATATGCATTTTAAAGGTGTATCACATATGGTTGATAACTGTTCAACAACTGCAAGACTTGGTTCACGTAAATGGGCACCTAGATTTGATTATAACTTAATGCAACAAGCTATTCCTTGTATTAATGATAAAGCAGGTGCAGGTGCTCCTTTTGAGAAATTTGCTAGCCACCCTGTACATGAAGCTTTAGCTATATGCTCAACTTTACGTCCTTCTGTGGATATAAGCGTTGTAGAATAAATAATAAAGACTGTTGAATTAATATCCCAAATTGTTAGATATATTTTGTAAAATACAGATGTTACAGATATTAGTAT
>NZ_JAWUZH010000083.1:0-2689 GCF_036281795.1 Francisella sp. 19S2-4 | reverse complement strand
TAAAATACTAATATCTGTAACATCTGTATTTTACAAAATATATCTAACAATTTGGGATATTAATTCAACAGTCTTAATTATGATAAAACATTGTCTTAAAATAACCTTTCTACCTTTATTTTAAAAGCATTATAGATATATCGAAAACAGCTTATATTTATAAATATGTCAAAGATTAATAAACATTTTTAAGATATCTGAATAATATGCGCATCATGTTGAGTCAAATTTATACTTTATAAAAGAAATAAATTCTCTCGCAATATAGTAAAATAAAATTAGATAATAAATAAATTCAAAAAAGTATGTATTCTGATTTTCTAAATGACGCTAGAGTTTTTATTGATGTGATCAAATTGGGATCCATTTCCGCATTATCTGACAAAAGTGGAGAACATAGAACTACTATATCAAAACGTTTATCTAGAATAGAAGATCATTTATCAGTTAAATTGATAAAAATAGAAAAAGGAAAAATTAATTTAACAGATGAGGGAACTCCAATATTTTTTAATCTTAGACATCTAATTGATGACTTAGAGTTTAAATTCGATGAATTATCACAGACATCCTCAAAAGCAAATAATCATATTAGATTCTTAAATAGTACTGATATATATAAATCATTTGGCGTCCCTATCATTACAAATATCTTAAATAAAAATCCTTCCATTTCACTGGAAGCTAAGGCTTATACCCAATATCAATTAGCTAATTTTGGGACAATGTTAAAACATTTATTTAATGAGATTGATGTAATTGTCTTAGCAGAAAAATTACTACATTTAATTGATGATCAAGAATGGATTCTTAAGAAGAGACTATCAACAATTAAAAGAATTTATGCTTCACAAAAATATATAGATGAACATCCAAATGTAAGAAAAATTTCAGATATCAGTAAACACCACTGTATTATCAATAAATATGAAGATCCTAATCATTGGATCCTGAAAGATACGTCTAATATGACGCATAAAATAAAAATCAATGTTAGAGCATCAATAGATACATTTAATTTTCAACAAATGCTAATTGAAAGACATTTAGGAATTGGATTATTACCAGAATCCGTTGTTAAAGCAAGTCCTAATAAACTCCAACATATATTTACAGACTTATCAGGAAGTGAAGCAGTATCATACATACTAGTAAACAAACATTCCCTAGAAAAAAAACCTCTCTTAGATAAAGTTGTGAGAGAAATTATTGATGAAATAAATTCTTTAGATTACTGGAGAACTGTCAAATGAAATAATTCTATAGACAGTTTAATGATGCTTTAGCTGCTTGGTAAGCATTTATATACTTTAATATAAAGAAATCTCTTGTTTGTTGTTTAATTATTTTAACTGCTTGAAAAACAGATTCCCCATTATCAATCCTAGCATGGAATTGTTTAATAAAATCATTCTTTTCTGAAGTACTCATAATTTATATATTTTAAATAAAATGTGGCACTATTATAGTAATTTATTTGCTGTAAAAGAATATGTGATGGAACCATTAAACTATTTAGGTTTACCTATTACTAATATAGAGTATATTGATTCTTAAAGATATCAAACTCAACAATAGGATATTTTATAATTTCAAAGAAGGGTGAATAATCAAAATCAGATGGAACAAATAGTCTAGGGTTTCTAGTACGCATATTAAGTTTTCCATCAGTTGTTTTTTCTAACAATGGTAAAATAGGAAACTTTGCTTTGATAAATGCCGTTGCAATTAGTAAAGAACAAGTTAATTTTGTTGGATTTTGTGCATTATGATTAAATAAACTAGAATGCCACTTTCTTGGTAAAATCCACCAGGGGCAGAAGAATCTAGCTAAATCAAATATTTGTTGATTATCATACGGTAAGCCTAACTCAGAAAGTACATAATTAATAATTATATTTTGTTGGATTTTGGAAATATTTCTTGGCCTACAAATTCGTAAGTGATCTAATTCATAAATATTTAAATTCTTTATAACAACTCCCTCACCAATATTACTTTCTATAATAAGTGGTCCAGATCCTAACTTGGAATTATGTTTTAAGATTAACTCTTGGATATCTTCTGTCAACTCTTCAAAATTACCTATATACAGTGCTGAATGAGTCCAAATACTTCTTGTTATTACACTAATAGCTCTAGCTGCTCGACTTCTACCTTCTACAAGAATAACATCGCATACTTCTAGATGTTTAACCAATTTATTATAATCAGATAGTGGCGATATCCTAGGCTGGCTGATATTAAATAATAAGAAGCTACTAATCTTTTGATATATTAAAGTTTTTATTTTTTTCATATCCTAGCCTAGCCCACCTAAGGATAACTAAATACAAAAGCTTCCTTAAGAATCATTCAATTTTTTACAGCTTTTTCTTTAATTGATTTAAATAATCATTTGTTTTTCTTAGACCTTCATCTGCTTCATGGGATATTTCTGGATGCATATTCTGTTCCACAGCTGCCATTTCTTCATAACAATCTGCCGCATTTTGTTCCAATAACTTAATTTTTTCTTTTATAGAAATATCCATAGAATATATTCTTTCAGCTTCTTTTTTTAGATTCATAATGCACTCCCCTAAAATGCCTTGATATATTAAAAGTATATCAAAAAAAGACTGTTGAATTAATATCCCAAATTGTTAGATATATTTTGTAAAATACAGATGTTACAGATATTAGTATT
>NZ_JAWUZH010000082.1:0-3051 GCF_036281795.1 Francisella sp. 19S2-4 | reverse complement strand
AAATACTAATATCTGTAACATCTGTATTTTACAAAATATATCTAACAATTTGGGATATTAATTCAACAGTCTTTTACTGTATGAGAAAAATGGTATTTATGCAAGTCCTCGCGTGTGGTGGATGCTTTCATTATTAGGGTATAGAAATATTTATATATTAAATACAAAATTAAAAGATTATTTTGATCAGAGTTTTAATTTTAATAAAAATATATTAAGTATGCCTAAGACTAATAATGCTTTATTTTGTAATAAAGAATTTGTAGAAAGTGCGATTAAAAATAGAGAAAAATTTCACATAGTTGATGCTAGGTCAGAATCTAGATTTAGTGGTAGTGAACCTGAACCAAGAAAAAATTTACGGTCTGGGCATATATTAAATTCAATAAATCTCCCTTATCAAAAGCTTATAAGAAATGGTAAGTATATAGAAATTTCAGAGATAGAAAATATTTTTACTAGGTTCTATGCACAAAAAATATAAATTAGATTGAAAATAGCTAAACCGTTGTTATTTAAAAGTTGAAAAGCAAAAAATATCAAAGGTTTAGCAAGTGAATTATCATATAAAAGAAGTATTTTGGTCAAGTATTTTATCATTCTTAAAATTACAAAAAGGTATACATACAAATGATGAAAATAAGTTAAGATTATTTATTGAAGCAATATTTTACGTGTTACGTACAGGCTGCCAATGGCGGATGTTACCATTTTACTATGGTAAATATAGATCAATACATAAGCGTTTTAAAGATTGGTGTGATAAGGGTATATTTTTTGATTTGTTTCAGTCAGTGCAAGCCCCTGACTTACAAGAAGTTATGCTTGATTCAACCATAACGAGAGCTCATGCTTGTGCTACAGGATATAACAAGGATGATAACCAAGCAATTGGTAGGTCAGTTGGAGGAGTGACTACCAAGATTCATGCTATAACTGATGCTTTAGGCAATCCGATGGAAATATTACTATCAGAAGGCAGAATTCATGATAGTAAAGTAGCAATAGACCTACTACAGAATGTATATAATACAAAAGTTATCGCTGATAGAGCATATCACTCTAATGAGATTAGAGAACATATTCAAAATATATCCTCTGAGGCTATTATTCCCTGTAAATCAAATACTATAAATCCTATAGCTTTTGATATTCAAATATACAAAGAAAGATATTTGATAGAAAATTTCTTTTCTAAACTTAAACATTTTAGAAGAGTATTTTCCAGATTTGATAAAACCATTTCTGTATATCTAGGAATGATTAAATTAGCTTGTACTTTTATTTGGCTACGATGAAAATTTATTTTTGTGCACAGAACCTGATTTAAAAATTAGTAAAAATAAAAAAATTATATTTTATTGTGGATCTGGTGTTACTGCTTGTATATTAGCAGTTGCTAGTAAAATAATAGGTTATGAAAAAGTCTATGTTTATGATGGATCTTGGTCTGAGTGGGGAAAGATCAATTAAAGTAAACTATGCATGGTCAACTAAATTGATATTCCTTGTTTTAATAAGAATGTAAATCATCCATATAGTGGCAACGGCACTAATGAAAACGTATGTGGAGTATGAATAATTTGGTATGATTGTATCCCATTGTAATTGGAAGTTTAGACTGGATGTCATCAAAACTGAAGCTATAATAGCTATAGCAAAACTACTCCCCAATTGAATTATGGCACTATTAATTGTTGTACCAGCGGCAATATCTTCTGGTTTTAAACTTTTATAAACACCAGTATCTAAAGAAATATTTAGTCCACTTAACGCCCAGCCCATTAAAAAAATAGTGATCATAAAAATATATAGGTTAAAATATAAGAAAATAACAACTAATAATAAGTTAGTCACAAGTATTAACAATAACATTATCAAAATAAATTTTTGAAAGGATAATTTTGATAATAAAGATTTTACGAAACGTTTAGCAACCCATACTCCAACAAGCATTGGTAGTATAGATAATCCAGAATTAAAAGGAGAAAAACCAAGTTTTGTTTGTAAATATAGGGGGTATAAAAAACTATACCCCATCAAAAATAATCTTGTAATAGTATTCATGATGGCGAAAAAACGAAATGAGGGATTTTTAAATAATCTTAAATTAATAACAGGATTACTACATTTTCTCACATGTAAGATATAGCAAAACAAAAATAAAATACCAAGAATAAAAGATACTATTTTGGTGGTTAAATCTATAGATTGATCAGTAAGAGTATCCATAACAAATAATAATAATGCGAGACTACTACTTATCATAACAAATCCAAATAGATCAAATTTAGGAACTGATATTGGAAGTATCTTGGGAAAATAATGGAGCAGAGACCATAAAGCAAACATTCCAACTGGGATATTAACAAAGAATATAATTCTCCAATTTAGCCAAGTTGTAATAGCACCACCTATAAGTGGGCCTAGTAATGGGCCCATTACGACAATTGTTGAAATAAAAGACATTGCGGAGATAATATTTTTGGGATACATTCTAACCATAATTATTCGTGATACAGGTACAGTAAAAGCACCACAAGCACCTTGAAAAGCTCTAAATATAACAAGTTCTGTTTCGTTATGAGATAAGCCACAAGCAGTAGATGCTAAAATAAAACCAACTGTTGCTAATGATAATACTTTTAAAGTGCCATATTTATCAGATACCCAAGAAGCACAAGGGATAAACATTCCTAGTGTCAATAAGTAAATAGATATAGCAACTTTAAGCTGGATGGGATTAATCTTAAAGTCATAAGCAATTTGAGGTAAAGATGTGCTTAAAACCATAATATCTATCATTTCCATTAACATAATGAGAGCAATGGTTAGAAGAATAATATGGTCTTTTTTGTCAAAATGTTGGTTTGAATTATATGAAGTAGTATGGGAGCTAGTCATGTAATTAAAGATTAAAGCTTGTTGTAAACGTATTAATAATATATTGATAATATATTAATTTTTAAATTAATAAGACTGTTGAATTAATATCCCAAATTGTTAGATATATTTTGTAAAATACAGATGTTACAGATATTAGTATTTTAA
>NZ_JAWUZH010000081.1:0-3118 GCF_036281795.1 Francisella sp. 19S2-4 | reverse complement strand
CTTTGTTTAGAGAGGAGTTTGGATATGGTGATAGGCATACTTGCTGTAATCAAAGCAGGAGGGGCATATGTTCCGATAGATCCTGAATATCCAGTTGAGAGATTTAAACATATTATTTCAGATACTAATGCTAGTTTAGTTATTACACAAAGTCATCTGGAGGAGAAGCTTAAAGAAGTAGAAGGAGTATTACTTATATCGATAGATGAGCAATGTGGGCATTTATTATATAGGCATGAAGATAAGTTAAATCTAGGTCCATTGAGCCAATCATCAGATTTGGCTTATGTAATATATACATCTGGGACTACAGGTTTGCCTAAGGGTGTGATGGTTGAGCATAGAAGTATTACCAACTTACTTAGCTCATTGGTAGATCTTTATAATATATCAAGTAATGAAAAATTTGTTTTATTTGCTAATTATGTATTTGATGCATCAGTAGAACAAATGTTTTTAAGTTTATCTACTTCCAACATACTATATTTACCTTTAGACCTTGAAATCAAAGATCCTAATAAGTTTATAAGCTATTTAGAATCTTATAAAATTACTCATTTGCATGCAACTCCCACATATTTAGAGAATATTAATCCTGAGAGAATTAGTTTTTTAAAAAGGTTAATATTTGGAGCGGAGTATTTATCTAGAGAATGTTTCAAAAGTTATAAGTCTTCGATTAACATAGTAATCAATGAATATGGTCCTACTGAAGCTACTATTACATCTCTAACTAGTATTAATAAGGTTCAATTAGGTGGAGATAAAATATCAAATATAAAAACATATATATTAGATTCAAATAAACAGCCAGTATCTATAGGAGTAGTTGGAGAGTTATATATAGGTGGAGCTGGGTTGGCAAGAGGTTATCTTAATCGTCCTGATTTGACTAAGGAGAGGTTTGTGAATAATTCATTTGCTACTAAACTTGATATTAAGAAAGGGTATGTAAGATTGTATAGGACGGGAGATTTAGTTAAATGGTTACCAGATGGGAATATTGAATATATAGGTAGAAATGATTCTCAGGTTAAAATACGTGGCTATAGAATAGAATTAGACGAGATTGAATCACAACTAAGTAAGCTAGATTGTATTAATCAGTCTTGTGTTGTAATTAATGAGAATAATAATATTAAATCAAGAGATATTGTGGGATATTATGTTTATGATAAGAATTACTTTAGAAGAAATTATCAGCAGGTTTTAAATGATTGGGAAGATTTGTATGATAATAACTATAGTAAAACTAGTAATTCTTATAAAGAAGATTTTTCTGGTTGGGATAGTTATGTAACGGGTAAGAAAATACCATTATCTCAGATGAAAATTTGGAGAGATATCACTGTAGAAAGAATAAAAAAATTAAACTCTAAAAATATTCTTGAAATTGGAGTTGGTACAGGCTTATTGATGTATCCATTATTAGATAGTGTTAATAATTATATTGGACTAGATATTTCAGGAGAGCTAATTGAAAAACATAAACAAATGTATGATAAGAATCAAAATGTTAATTTTTATCATTTAACTGCAGACCAAGTTAATATGATTAAAGAGGATGACTTTGATTGTATAATTATAAATTCTGTTGCACAGTATTTTCCTAATATTAAGTATTTTGAGGATGTTTTATCAAAAGTATTAGATAAACTATGTGTAAAAGGCAATGTTTTTTTAGGAGATATTAGAAATAATGATTTACATCATGAATTAATTAAAGAGCGTTTTAATTATCAAAAAGAGTATTTTGATGATACTAAGATATCATCTATATCTTTAAAGGAAACCGAGTTATTAATTTCCCCAAATTATTTTCAATACTTAGAAGAGAAGAGTACAGGAATAGAAATTAGCTTATTATATAGGGATAACTTAAGCTATTCTAATGAGCTAAGTAAGTATAGATATGATGTTGTTCTAGAAAAAAAAGTTAAAGATATATCATTGTGCAAAAACATTAGCAATTTATATTATAACCTTCCTTTTGCTAGTAAATATAATCACAAAGAGATTAGAACTCAATTACAGAAGATTTTGCCGGATTATATGTTACCAAGTATATTGGTTGAGATAGAAAGTATACCATTGACTATTAATGGTAAGTTAGATCGTAAGGCATTACCTGATCCTGAGTTTGTTAATGAAGATACATACCAAGCACCTGCTACAGAGCTTGAGATAGAGTTGTGCAATATATTTGCGGAAGTTTTAGGGTTAGATAAAGTTGGTGTTAATGATAATTTCTTTAGAATTGGTGGTAATAGTATATTGGCTATTAAACTTACTAATAAGATATCTAAAGAGTTAAATATTAAAGTAAAAGTAGCTGATATATTTAAATATAAAACAATTAATCTATTAGGTAAGAAAATACCTGATTCATTAGTTTTAGACATGGATAAAATGGATGACTTTGAACTATGATAATAAAAATAATAGAAAAAATAAAAAAAAGTAAATCTTTAATTTGGCTTGAAAAAAATAAGCTTAAATTTAAGTTAAGTAAGGAAATATCAACAGATAAATTCAAGCTTATATTAGCTAGACATAAAGAGGAATTAATTTTTTTTGCCCAACAAAATAATCTATATGATAGAGAAGATTTATATAAAGTTAACATTCATAAATATCAATTATATGAATATGGTTTATCCTTTGCCCAAGAGAGGTTGTGGTTTATAGAGCAGTATGAGAAGGGAAGTAATGCTTATCATATACCAATTCTTGTATCTATTAATGAAGGAGTTGATATAGGAGCTATTAAGGAGTCATTAATATCGATAGTAGATAGACACGAAGTACTGAGGAGTGTTTTTAGTACAAATGATGATGGTAATGACTATCAAGTAATATTAAATAAAAAACTAGCTATAAATGAATATAGTTATCGAGATACAGATATAGATAAGCAAATAGATATAGATATAAATACCCCCTTTGATTTAGTATTGGAATATCCAATAAGAGTATCTATATATAGGGAAGAGTTAGATACTAAATTATTAATTAATATACATCATATAGCGAGTGATGGTTGGTCGACAGATGTATTGTTAAAAGAGCTACAAGCTTATTATGATTATTATAGTGGTCAAGCAGATAAAGTTGATTT
>NZ_JAWUZH010000080.1:0-3437 GCF_036281795.1 Francisella sp. 19S2-4 | reverse complement strand
TTAAGGCTAAGTTTTTACTAAAAATAGCAAAAATATTCCTATTCATAGAAATTGAAAGATTTATTCAACAGTCTTTAGGAGATTCTGGACCAAGTTCGGAACGACAGGTTTTATTTTACAAAAAGTATTCATATACTAAATCATCTATTGGTTTATAGCTTAGTGCTAAGGATAAGAAGGGTTTATAAATTATCGAACTGAGGTTATATTAGATCTGACTTATCTGTTTTCTATTATTATTGTTACTATCATACGCCCTAGCCCATATAAAGCACTTAATATTATGAATATAGTTATTAGATTGTACATTGTTGTTGGATATTGAGGGTAGTCAGGTAATGTGGGTTTTACAATATCAACTAGGAAGCTTTGTTGGCTTTGACTATCTAGTTTAGCCATTTCGAATGACTGTAGGGCTGACTGATATTCTGTCATAGTAAATTCAGCATTTAGCTTTAACCACTGATAGTTTGAAACAAGGTCTCCTAGCTCTGAGTTTTTATTGTTAGGATCTTCAGCTAAGAACTCAGTTTTTTCTCGATCTATTTGTGTTTTTAGTGCTAAAATCTCTTGCTCTGTAGCTTTTATTTCGCTAGATTCTGGGTTCATGTATGATTTTAGGTTTGTAAGCTTTGTTTCTGCTGTAGATAATTTACCTTTAAGGTCTGCGATAACAGTACTTCTTGAAGTTACAGAGCTTTCAGGGTCAACAATTCCTTTTTTGTTTTGGAACTCGATGAGTTGATCTTGAGCATCGATAGCTCTTTTCTTTATCTCATCAAGTTGCTCACGGTTGAATTTCATCCTATTCTCGGCAAGGGTATGAGATATATAGTCTATGGCGTCTTGACTTCGTTTGACAATATCATTTAGGACTTCTTTAGCTTGGATTGCAGTAAATCCTTGTACGTTTATGGTGATTGCATTTGACTGTTCATCATAGCTTATAGCTATCATTTTTTTATAGTATTTTAGGAAATCTTGATCATCAGCATCATCTGAAAGTCTTGAAAAAAAATCAACATTATTGCTTTGGTACATTGCTTTTATATTTAAGTCTTTTTGTAGGAAATATAACATTTGAGGTGATTGTATATAGTTAATTAATAGATAACTATGAGTAGTGCTTACACCTCCATTACCACCTAGTAAACTTGATAGGGTAGAATCAACAGGAGCTGCGGTGTTGTTTTGGTTAAGAGAAACTAAAGCGGTACTTTCATATCTTGGCGTTGCTAAAAATATAAAATAAAAAGCAGCAATTATGGTTGGAATTACAACTAGTGAGATGAAGCTATGTTTTTTTATAAATTCTAAAATTTTTTTACCAACTACTGATAGGTGTTGAGTTTTATTGAGAGTGTTTTTTCTTAATGATGTGGTTTTAAAAAGTTTACTTAATTTCTTATATATATAAATTACTTTTAATTTGTACATTTTTTTTAAATTTTGTGCAATTTTATTCATTTTTATGTACTATCTCATTGTTAGTTATTTTTCATACACTGCTATTGCATCATCTATGTTTTCATATATAGAGATTTTTCCATCCTTTAAAAAAACACCCATATCAACATATTTTTTTAAATCATTCATATTATGTGAAACCATAATTACACAAGCAGATTTTCTTTTTTTATCAAATTCTTCTAATGCTTTTGCTTTAAAGTGAGCATCTCCAACAGCAGTTACCTCATCAACAAGGTAGTAATCAAAATTAAAGGCCATAGAAAGTCCAAAGTTTATTCTACTTCTCATTCCTGAGCTATATGTTTTTACTGGCATATAAAAAAAATCACCGATTTCTGCAAAGTCGTAAACAAAGTCAGTTATTCTCTTGGTTTCTTTAATATTCATTCCATGTATTTGACAAACAAATTTGATATTTTGTTTGGCTGTTAGAGATCCTTGGAATCCTGCTGTTAAACCTACAGGCCATGATATATTGCTTGTTGAAACTATTTTACCAGAATTTGGTAACTCTAAACCGCCAAGGAGACGTAAGAGTGTTGACTTCCCAGCGCCGTTTGCACCAAGTAACCCTATGCTTTTTCCTGATGGGAATTTATAGCTGGCATCCTTAAGTATATAGTGTTTTTTACCTTTAATATTATAAAATTTAGTGACGTTCATTAATTCTATCATAATTATCACCTTGAACGAGCATTCATTAATATATTGTCTCTCGCAACATAATAAAATAATATACCAAGAAATAACACTATTATAGAGAATAATAGCGTGTAGTTGTAACTTAAATATTGAGATGATGGACTATTTTTTATATCAAAAGCAGAGCGTATTATTTCAATAGCTTGAAATATTGGATTGTATGAGAGATAATACGCAAACTTTTGAGGGAGATCGTTTAGACTAAAGAAAACTCCTGATGTGAAGTATAAGAATCTAAATAATACACTTAAAAATTTATTTAAGTCTAGATAGTAGTAGTTTAATATTGCAAATAATAGAGAAAGGCCTAGGGCTAGCAAAAATAATATAAAAAAAGAAAAAACTATTCTAAGTGGATAGTAAACAGTTACAGGCTGAGGTGAATATAGTACCATTAGTGTTCCACATAGAATTATAACAGCAAGGGTTGTGGAATATTCTAAAATGATTCTGGTTATGATTGTGTCCACGACTTTTACTTGTCTGTAAGTTAGCAGTCCTTGGTTAGCAGATATTGCGTTTGAACATGATGTAACAGACTTTTGTAGGAAGAAGTATGGTACAATCCCTGTTAATAGGAATAATATTATAGGCATATTTCCAGTTGAGTGTTGTAGCCAGTAAAATAGAATGAAAAAAATACCCACTTGTAGTAACGGTTCAATTAGTATCCATGCGTAACCAAAATAACTATCACCAAATTTTGTTGTTATCTCACGGTTAAATAAGGCCCAGATAACATTTTTATGTTGAATTAAGTTTTTATATAGCTCAGTCATTTTATGTAAATTGTATAGTTATATTTATTTTCTTATTTGCACCTTTAAGCCTTTTGTATTTATTCTTAATTGGCGTAAATACTAAACTAAAACAAAAATGAAGTTGGTTTAAAAACTACATTATATCATTATTTAGATTTAATTAAAAAATATTTGAAATAATATAGTAAATAAGTAATAATGGAATTCACTTTTATATTATTCAAATTTACATTATATAGTAGATTAACAGTGTATTTGTATGTTTAAAAAAATCTTAATCCTGTTCTTGTCATTATCTGTCATGGTGTTATCCTTTGCAGCTCCTGATCCAAGTCCTATTATTCCAGGTATGGGAGAGTTTGATACTCTTGCTGCTGAAGGAGCTGGGTTGCCAACCTCAGATAAAAATCCTCCGAGATCTATGGACGCTGGATTAGCATCGGTTACGGCTATGGATCCTGGTCATAGGATAGAGGATCGAGATGGAAGTCAGTTTTCTAATAA